>JAEXGM010000239.1 GCA_023450835.1 Bacillota bacterium
ACCTTAAAAGGCAAATTAAATTCTATTGGCTTTTCAGATATTGATATACAGACAGCAGACCAGCATCTAAGCCAGGAAGTTTTTGAGGCAGGCGAACTTTTTTATCTGCTGTTTGCAAAATTATACGCGAAAGCTCAATCCGATACATGACTCCCCTCGTCAGTATCGATTGCTTTCAATAAATATTATGTTTCCCAAATAAATTAAAACACCTCTTAAAGACAAGTCGTTTTAACGCACTGCTTTAAGAGGTGTTTTAATTTGCTCAATTTTTATCCAGATATTTATCAAACCGCTCTGTACTCTCAAGTACTCCCACTAAATACTCTTTTGTGCTCTCTGCATTTTGAAGATTTTTTTCACTGATTGCCGATACTTCTTCCGATCTAGCTGTAATCTCCTGGGTCGCAGCGGATAACTGGCTGATATTATCAACAATCTGATTATTAGCTTCTGCCAGTTCCGCTAGCATAATATCAATCTCTTCGATGTGCCCGGAGAGTGTGCTGACATCTTCCTTTATCTTCTCAAAACTTTCTGATGCCGTTGTTATAAGACTTCCCTGGTTTTCTGTAGATAAAATGGATTCCTTTACATTAAGGGTCGCTTCTGATGCATTCTGGTTTAGTTCTTCAATTATTTTAGAGATATTTTCTGTGGAGACTCTTGTCTGCTCTGCCAGTTGCCTGATTTCTTCGGCAACAACAGCAAAACCCTTGCCAGCCTCACCTGCTCTTGCGCTTTCTATTGATGCATTCAAAGCCAAAAGATTGGTTTTATTAGAAATCGTAAATATTATTTTGGCTATATCTCGCACTTCACTCATCTTATCTTGCAGTTTATCCATAGAATTAACTACTGTTGCATTGGTTGATGCAATATGGCTTGACTGTTCCTTTAAGTTCCCCATAAGCGCCAGGCTATTCTGAATAGATTCCGCAGAATTATTTGCAATACCCACCATCTTCTCCGAATGTTCTATTGTTTGATTAATAGCCTGCTGAATACTTTGGGTCATTACAGTCTGTTCCTGGATATTTCCTGCCGTAACCTGTGTGCTGACCGAAATTTCACCGATAGACGAATTCACTATTTGGGTGGATTCTTCAAGACTTTGTACTATCTCATTACTTTTTGAAGTTCCATCTTTTACGATTTTTGCTATATCAAGAATGTCATTCACCATTTTTTCCTGTATTTCTTTCTGGTCCTTTACGGTATAAATAGAATCATGAGAAAAGCGGTGGCCTATATCTGTACACTTATAGATCGTATTGAGAGTTAAAAGGATGATAATTAATTCAAGTATATTTTGAAATACATCGGAAGAGCCTGACATTATTAACAGGGCCGAATAGATAATATTAATAATACAGCTCCAGAGACAAAAAATTCGCACTAACTTGGTATCGTAAAATAAAATCACAGCAACTAACACAGGTATGGCACTTATTCTTACAAAGCTGCTCTCATCGCTCACAAGAAAAATAGAATAAATAATCATGTAACTGATTAAGCTCCCCCATCCGAGGATATTACTAAACGGTTTCTTAATATATACGGCGGTATTAATTGTAATAGCCAGGAAGCACAAAGGAATAAGGATAGCCGGTATAATAAAAGATATTTCCTTCGTCATATAATTGCGAACCAGGACTGCTATATACAAAACATATAGTATGGTTGTTCCCAAAAGTATAAATTTGTTAATAACTTTGTTTCTTTCCGATTTCTCATTAAACTTTCTTATTTTCAGTCCTTGATAAATAGTATCCATAACAGTTGATTGTTTCTCCTTTTCTTCCAGTAAAAATGGTATTATTTAGAAGAATATCACTTCTGTCGAATTAAGTCAATATTATACAGTTTGAGAAATAAAAAACAATCTTTTTTACATTTTAGTTAAGATTACACTATATTGTCTCGTAGAATACATCTTCACATTCTTTCATAATAACAGTACCTGTAGCTTTTCCTTCAATAATGTTTAAGATAGCATTGGGATCTTTTCCGTCATGTAAATTCATCGTAATTCCAAATTCCTCTGCCAACATAAACGCCGCCGGATCACAGGCTTTAATTTTATTCAAAAAGCATGTGTTATAGCTAACCTGCTGATACCGTTTAGCACTTTTGTTAGAACAGGGGTCCATATTATATACCCCATCAATATTCTTTGCCATAAACAGCATATCTGCTTCTATTTCTATGGACTTTTGCACTGCCGGATAGTCTGTTGATACAAATGGATTTCCGATTCCGCCACCAAAAATAATAACATAATTCTCTTCCAATAAGTTTATCGCTTCTATACGATTATACAGCTCTGTAATTCCGCTTAATAACATTGGTGTCATTACTTTTGCTTTAATCCCCAGCTCACTTAGTTTATTTCGAATCATAAGTGCATTTGCTACGGTAAACAGCATCCCCATTTCATCTGCATCTGCCCTATTTATCTCCCAATCCTTTGCATCACGCCCTCTTAGCAGATTACCCGCACCGACTACAATTGCTGTCTGATATCCTTTCGCCAGGATTTCCTTTATTTCATGACAGATATTATCCAAAGAAGCTTTCTCATAGATTGACTGTCCCTCTCCCCTTAAAGCTTCTCCTGAAATCTTAATCAGAATTCTTTTTCTCCGCACACTATATACCTCCATTATTTTCTTCTTTTATAGCATATATTATCGCTTACCAATCCACTGTTCTACCATCCGGTAATATTCATCCTTCTCTTTGGCATTCTCATAATAAAACTCCAGGGTCTGAACATAGATAATTTGCCCGTCTGCCTCTACAGGTTCGGCATTCTGAAATAGGGTATCATCGGAACAATTACCCGGGCTTTCATAAAACATGCATCTGATTTTCATACCTTGAAATACCGTGTCAAAGTATTTAAACCCGCTAAAACTGCTTTTGACTTCCTCTTCGCATCCAAAGAAATTCTGTACTCTCTCCTCCTCATTCCATTTAAAGGTCATACAGATTTTTTCCAGCTTGAATTCCAAGCCATGAGCAAACAGCATTGTTTTACCATCCACCTTAAATTTAATCTTCTCCCTTGTGAGCTCCTGGGACAGTGCTAAGAGAATCCTCCAGTCATTTTTCTGCCGCATATTTTCTACGCTGATGTGATAATTGATTTTTTTACTTTCCATTGATAACCTCCTATTTAATATGATAGGCTTATCATAACAGGAAAGTAATCGCTCTGCCTGTTCACCTGGATTTTCTTTTGTCAGCCTAGAAGGCTCTTTATCTGCTTTTATCTCTTCCCATCCGCCAAGTATTTCGAGCCTTATCTTTAAAGGATGAAATACCGTGATCCTGGGATATGCCCTTCTGACAAAGCTCGGCGGAAATCCATGAAATCGTGTAAATGCTTTCGTAAATGCTTCCGGTGTCTCATATCCATACTTAAAAGACATATCTATAACAGGTATATGAGAAATCAGGAGTTCTTCCCCGGCAAGGGAAAGCCTTCTGTTACGCACATATTCCATTATGGTCATGCCGCAAACAGTTTTAAATAAATTATTCAGCGCTGAAACACTCATATAAAAATGCTCTGCTATACGGCCTGAAGTCAGGTCTTCCAGAAGATTATCTTCCATATAGTCTATAATTTTCTGTACTACAGTAATTGTAATAGCCTGATTTTCTGTATTGGATTCCTTTGACATGCAGTATATCCTCCTAACTAATACAATTATTATAGTCTCTAAAAAGGACTTCTTCCTGTCTAAAATCCCATAACTTTGTCAGTATCTAAACCCAAAGTCTTACAGATACATCTCCATTTCAACAAAGCCCTCATATACTGTTTTTTCAGTAAATCCAACTGATTTATACAACTTTAAGGCAGCCGTATTAAGCCGGTGCACTCCTATTGTAAGGTATTTACATCCCTGAGATTTCAGATAAGCAAGCCCCTGAATCATCATGCTCTTACCGAATCCCCGCTGTTGATATTTCTTGTCAATCAGAACACTTTCTATATAATATTTCTCTTTCTTTTTGTCAACCTTAAATGCGACCAGACCAACGGAATACTTTCCTTCCATAAGTACAAATAACTTCTGCTTATAGGCATATGCAATACAGATAGCCCGCTTCGCATTGCTCATATATTCCAGCTGTTCATCTTCTATGGATAATTCCATGGCATCCCACAGATTCACTTTATTAAAGGGAATCAGCTTTGTATCTTTGGGGTACACAAATGCCGCAGCAACTTCCTGCCTGAACTCTTTACGGAACTGGCTGATGCCGTCTCCGCCGACGCTGTGCTCTATCAATTCACTGTTTGTCAGATGAAGAAGCCCTAACTTCTCATTCCAGTTCAGATAAAGATAGCAGCTCCACCCTGTACTGCCGTATTCAAGATCACGGGCACTAAGTAACCCGGAAATGGAATTGAATGCTATACTTTGTTCATATGTCGCCGGTGCGGTAACTGCTTTCCAAGCCTTTTCCGACAGAATGCTTTTATCTAATACGGCTTTTAACAGATTCTTAGCTTCTCTGTAATTTATCACAAACGAATATTTTGCATTTTCTTCATACCCGCTGTTTACATAGCTGGTCATATGGTAGACGGCATAAGGCTTGGTATCAGGTTTCTGATATTCACCCTTGATACCAATCGGTGCGAATATAGCTGTTCGCATGTAATCCGGCAGAGCCATTCCTGCGCTTCTCTCAATTACTTCCCTTATAAATAAAGTCTCTGACATATTATCCAAGTCATCCGTCGGTTCGGTTCCCGGTAAACAGGTCAGTGCCTTTTCGTTTACAAACATAAGGGCATCCTTAAAAGTCCAGGGATACGTCAGAAGCTTACGATCCCGGATATTACGGCTTTCATCACTTAAACTCTGATATTCCTTGTCTTCCTGCTGCATTTTCATGATACCGCTGTTAAAAAAATTCGGAATACCGCTCTGCTTGAGGCACAGCTGTTTCAGCGTGATTTCAGATGCATGATTATATTCCGGAATATATGTATCTAATGTATCTGAGAGTTTTATCTTTTTTTCATCCAGCAGTTTTCCAATGCACAGACCCATCAAAAATCTGCTGTTATAAGATATAAGATAAGTGCTCTCCTCTATGACAGGGATATGCTTCTCTTTGTCTGCAAAGCCATAGAAATTCTCATGATACCATTCACCATCTTTTACAACGGCAACTGCACCTGAAGCATCCCATTCTTTTGCACATTGATTTATCTTTTCGCTTAAATTTGTTTTATGGAACAATTAAAAGCCTCCTCTTGGGTTATTTGCATTGCGGCGTCATTGCAGATTCTATCAATAATCTCATTCTGACTTAACTCCTTACAAAAGCATTCCTCTGGAATTATTTTTATTAAATCCCTATCTTTCCACCATCCTCTCATTTCCTTTTCTCCAAATTCATGAGCATTGGGCTTTTGCCGGTGACGAATTAATGTTTCTTCAAAAGGGATATCAAAATAATATGCCAAAATACGGCTGCCGAATTCTTTTTGCAGATTTTCAAATAGTTTTTCATACCATACTGAGTTTAAAATGCCTTCTAAAATTACAATGTCACAATGTTTTTTACCATATAATGCAAGCTCAAATAATAACTGTGCGGCTTCTGTATCAGGTCCATCTTTCACATAAAGCATTTCCCGTCTTACAACATCCTGAGAAATCAACATTGTACCATGTCCAAATTTTCTTTGCAGGGCTTTTCCTGTTGTAGTCTTGCCACTTCCGGAATTGCCTCTCAGTATTATTAAAAGCGTGGTATTATCCATACTAACAACCATATCCTTTCCAATACGTCTTTTATTTGCTACAAGGATTTCCCAGGCATAACTTGTTTGAAATCTATATAACATTTAACTCGTATTATAGCATAATATTGGAAATGATTAAACTTAAATCCGGAAACTCGGAGTCTCTAATTATCTATATTCGATACTACCCATAACTTAAGTCATTTAAAAAACTCGCAAGAGTCTCTGGATAAGACATCCTGCGAGTTAGAAAGATTAACTATCTATTCCTTCCCTTAAACTGTAGTTTCAAAAAAACGAATAATAGAGCCGTCGATGGTAGTTACACAGCACTCCTTTGCTCCCCAGGGCTGTTCATATATTTCGGAAATCTGATGCCATCCGTTATCTCTGACAAACTTGTGAAACGTATCAATGCCTTGAATATTTATAAAGGCAACCACTCCTTTACCCGGCTCGCCATTAAAAAAATGAATCCCTCTAAATGGAGTCAGATTCGCAACAATCAGCTCTCCCGGATAGTCAAATACACATCCGTATACCGGATTATCCTTTTCATCTCTTCCGCATATATCTCCGTACCAGCCAAGCACATCCCGAAACCATTTGCAGGTAATTTCCATATCATTGGTAAAGTATACCGGTGCATTTTCTTTTACATAATAACCCCTCTTACTAAAACTTGTCATATCATCCATTTCACCCATACCTCCAAATAATGTTTCGGCAATACACTCTTTGGGTCCCAACTGCATTTCCATAGCGGCTAATGAAAGACGCCTGTTTCTTATATATTCTCCGATAGTGTATCCGCATAAAATTAAGAATAAACGTTGGAAATGAAATTATATATTTAACATTTGATTTTTCTTTATATTAAATATTAATCCAATTTTTCAAATAAATTTATTCTCTCAATTCCGACACAATCTGTTTTATTAAATATAAATTTTACGACCCAAGGCATTAACAGCCTAATTTGCTCAAAATCCTTATATCCAAAAGAACTATCATAGTAATTTATAATTGAGCTAAGTGCAGTACCATGGCTGCCAACTACAATATTTTTGTTCTGATACTCCAGTAATACAGCGTTCAGCGCAGAAATATTTCGTTTTTGAACCTCACCTAATGCTTCTCCATCGGAAAATTTATAGGTAAAGTCATTCCATTGCTGCTTCGTAAATGCCTGAAAATCATCAATCCATACACTATCCACTTTTCTTTCTCGAAAGTCATAAATTGTTTTGACAGCAAGATTATACTTATCGGCAAAGTCTTTTACCGTATCAACTGCACGCTTGTAAGGGCTTGATAAAACAACATCAATCATTTTGTCCTTTAAAAAATCAGTAACAAGCACTCTATCTATCAGGCCTTTATCCGTTAACTCCCTTGATTTATCATCATGATTATTAAAGTTTGGTTCCGCATGTCTTACAAAATAAACGTGGGTTATATTTATCACCTCTCTTCTTTTCCAATACATCTCAGGAATCTCTTTTCAGATAAATAAGCTACTTTACAATTAGGTCAATAATATCATCCAGTGTATAGTTCTTGCTTTCAATATCGATAAATTTATCCTGTAACAATTCCTCTGCAATCCTCTTTTCTAAGGAAATTCTTCTGTTAAAATGCGTTAGTAAGTCTTCAAAGTTTGCATAATTATGTGATTTTCCATAAGGAGACTGTTTTATATAATCCATCATTAAATGGTACCAGATTTCCTCTCCTTGCTCATTAATACGCTCTTTTTTTATTTGTGAAATACTATTTTCTATATCGGAACTTATCAATCGTATTACCATAAATTTATCCGTGATATTTTCTATTAATTTTCTATAGAACTCTAAAATCTGCTTATCGTCATATTCAGCAAACAGCATCAATTCTTCAATTATATTTTGAAAAAAGGAACACTCAAAGACATTACCCTGTCCTATAAAATTGTGAAATCTATCCATTATAATTTCACTAAATTCTTTGATACTCCTTCGCCCGCCATATATTTCATATTGCTCCATATGCTTGTAGAAGTCTTGGTCATCGGTTCGAATACGGGTATAAGAAACTATGTAATGACTGCCCTCACACTTTGTATTATCAGTTATGGCTTTCTCTAATTCAGGCCAGCCTTTTATCGCATTCCTATATTGTTCTTTCGTCATATAAGAACACCAGGCAAGTTCAATGGGAGATATATCTCCTTCATAATAAAACTTATAGGAAGGCAGACTTTTTTGTAATTGATTCAATAAGGTACTTTTCCCGCTTCCGGGAATACCTTCTATAAAAATATTGTGCATATAAACTCCTCCTCAGTGTAACTATCTTCATTTGCTATCAAAAGCCACATTTTTTTAGTATTTCAGCTCCACATGGCTTTTTAGCTTTCATATAGCTATCGATATCCTCCGGGTAATACTTTGCAGCAAGTATTTTTACTTTTGCATACCAATCCCGGTCTTCTTTATGGTCTCTTAAATAATTTCTAAAAGCTATATGCCGCTTTAATTCTTCTGAATATTCAGGGCAAACATATAAATGATGTTTCATGAATTGCGGTTTATCAGTATATTTAAATGCCTGCCTATCTTTTATTCCCATATCCCCCTCATGGATATATCCTATGCTTGCAAGTTTTGATTTAACTAATTCAAATGAGTTGTAATCTTTTATAATAATATCAATATCTATCACAGGCTTTGCAGCAAGTCCTTCAACTGAAGTAATTCCAACATGTTCAATTGCAAGGACATCATTCTCCAGCACCTTTAATAGATCAACTTTTATTTTTTCAAACTCCGTCTTCCATATTTCGTCATATGGAACTACAACAACCTTTTTCATCTATGTATCCTCCGTCTACTTTTAATGTATCTAAGGATTTTCTTTATAATATTATCACTTGCTGTGCATCAATTCATCTGGCTTCTAATTTCCCTTTCATGTTCTAAGCAATATTGATATCCCTTTTCCATAAAAGTGATAATATCATTGTCTTTAAATAATCTATGCAGTATTCTCTATAGGCTCCTTCAAGGAATAGCATTATGCTTTCAATACTATGCTGCAACCCAGGACTTTTATATTGTAACCTCATATTGCCTCCTCTTTACTTACAATTCTGTATAAAATCTTTTGGGATTCACCGCCCCTTCCCCTGTAGTTAATGCATTTAATTCACTTATGCATAATTCTTTGGCCTGGTTAATAAATTTAAGGATTACATTATATGGATATAGTCTTAAGTTTTCTTTATAAGCTGCTTCCGAATCATTAATTTCTCGCCTTAATTCATGATAGAATTCATTGCCCAAAGATTGATTAATTTCTTCTATGCCGGTGTTCTTTATTGATGGGATATGGTATTGCAAATTATAATCTTTCGATAAAATATAATTAAGTGCTCTAAAATCATCATAACTCATCTTATAGTATTGTTTTCGTTCCGGATATGGATGAATTCTAATAAACCTATCTGCAATACTTGAAAACCATAAGGCATCCATTATTAGATGGCAATAGTAACCCAAATAAAGTGAATCACGGCTTATCTGTCTATAATATTTCTCTTTGAATTTAATCCAGTTAATTCCTTTCTTATTTTCTTCTTTGAGTTTTTCCCAAAAATGAGCTTTATCATAGCTGCCATCTTCATGCTGAGATAAATCTGGTAATAATGCTCCATAAACAAATCTGTTCCTATCAATTTCTGTATATGCTTTAGCAATTTCTTCAGCAATTAAGTAATGAATTAATCTTGAAGCCATCGTCTCTTCTCCCAAGTTTGATATCCGATTTAAACCAGCCTATCTCAGTCTAAAGTTTAATCTCTTCTACCGCTTTATCCAGAAAAATTTCGCCGTCTAAATGTTCAATTTCATGGCAAAAGCATTTTGCCATTTCATCTTCTCCGGTAATCAATAATTCTTCTCCGTATTCATTCAGAGCCTGAACTGTTACCCTTTGAGGGCGAACTGTTTTCACCAGACGATCCGGGAAACTTAAACATCCTTCTATACACTCCTGTACTCCACTATAGCCCACAATTCTGGGATTTACCAGTTTTAAATAAAAGTCGCAGTAGTCTACAACTACCAACCTCTTTAGTATACCTACCTGGTTGGCTGCTAATGCTGCACCATTCTCTGTATGATGTAATGTATCCATCATATCCTCAAGTAACTGCCGGATTTTATCATCAACTATCTGCACTTCTTTGCATCTCTTTCGCAGTATTTCATCCTCATTATATCTCAGTTGTCTAATAGCCATTATTGTCCCTCCTGCTGCTCTCAGCCCTTGATCTTCGTGGACTTTCTTCAAACATAAAAACTTCCTCAATTGAGCATTCAAATACATTTGAAATATCATAAGCAAGCCAAATGGATGGTTCAAATTTCTCTGTTTCTATTGCATTAATCGCCTGCCTTGAGACTCCTACTAATTCCCCCAACTGTTCCTGTGTCAAACCTTTGTGTTCTCGTAGTTCCCTAATTCTATTTTTCATATTTCGTTTCTCCTCATGTAATGTTTACCTGACTTTAAGTATAAATAAGTTTTAATGTAATGTCAACATTACATTACGTATAATGACCCCTAAAATATTCAACTCTTTAAACCAGCTGAAGGAAAGGCCTCAAAAATAAAGATTTTCGAGGCCTTTCGATAATCACTTATAATATTATATCAACTTCATATTTTGCATCGATTAATATGTATTCACAATCTGCCTCTTTACATTTCTCAAGATTAGACGCATTCGTTTGAAGAAGCATTTCTTTTGTACAGTAGTCAGCATCACCGGCACCTCTGCATTCGATGTCATTTGCATGTTTCATAATATCATCATAATGCACATTAATATATTGCTCACTAAATATCAAACATCTATAATTTATGTATTTCAAATAGGCATCTTCAAAATCATCCTTATAATTAAATGGAATATAACATCCTTCAATTATCAAATTTTGCTTATTTTCGATACAAGTTTTTATTATTTCCCTTGTTATTGGCCAAAGAACACAGGTTATATCTGATTCCTCTTCTTCTGGTGTCAAGGTACTAAACCCACTTCGAATAAGTCCCATCTTTAAATGGTCTTGTGATAAGTATGGAAATCCATATTTAACTAACAATTTTTGTGCAAGTGCAGTCTTTCCGGTATGCGTACTACCCGCTATTATAATTACCATTTTGGTTACCTCCA
>JAEXGM010000014.1 GCA_023450835.1 Bacillota bacterium
TGTGCAGTACCGGTCTCCCCTCCGATAGCTGCGGGTAAATCAAAAGCGCCAAATTCATTTCCAGCTGCCACTGTTGTGAAAAAGGCCATCGTAGACATTAGTATAACTGTTGCGGAAACCGCGATACTTTTCTTCGTAGGGTTTCCAAGTTTCATTATGGATTTAATTCTCTCTTCCACCGGTTTTTGACCAAAACCACTGTACATGAGTGAAGCATTGGGCTTCCTTTCCATAAGCTGGATGATTGCATAGGCATAATCCGGCTTTGCGTCATTGCCATATATTTTTATTACCTTTTCATCACAAGCCATCTCAATATCCTGGTTAAATTGCCTATACATAAGCCATACCAGGGGATTGAACCAATTCAGGCATAATATTATCATAGATAATAGCTTCCATACAATATCAAACCTCTTTATATGCACCATTTCATGACTTAATACATACTCCAGACGCTTTCCTCTATCCATTTCCATATTCTTTGGAAGTATTATCCTGGGATTTAGTACTCCTACGGTCACTGGTGACTCAATTCTGTCAAAGGTAAGAATTCGCACATGACGCTTCATGTCCTGCCTGCTTAACCAACTATTTGCATAATCATTCTCCGACGGCAAAGCTTCGTTTACCTGCCTCCGGCTCATACTGTACTTGAATAAAAATATGCAAAATAAAATGAATGCTATTGCAATCCAAATCGCTAACAATATGTATGCTCCCGATAATCTATAAGAACCGGACACAGCGTGGTATTCCGTTCCCTCTAATCCTCCCGATAAAGCAAGATTCATCAGAGTATTACCTGCCATGCTAACCTTTTCTTTGGTGTTAATCAAAAAATCAGGTATTGGTATCTTAATAGTAACGGGTATCAGGAGCCTTACTAAAACAATCTTCCACAATAATGTAAAAGTCTTTCTGGGCAGTTTGTATCCACTGAAGACTTTGAGCAGCAATATGAAGACAATAAGCATGGAAGACGAAAATGACATACGATATATATCCATGTCTATTACCTCATTTTGTTTCGTCAACTATTTTCTTCAGTTTCTCAATTTCATCCTGAGATAAATATCCTTCATTTAAAAATGCAGCAAAAAACTTCTCATAAGAGCCGCCGAACATTTTCTCTACCAGTTCATTGGTTTCACTCTGCTGAACTTCCTCACGGCTTATGAGTGCCTTGCACATAAATTTGGTACCATATCTTGAAATAGCACCTTTTTCTATACATTTCTTAATTACTGTATAGGTAGTATTGCGATTCCATCCAGTTTCTTCTTTCAGTATCTTGGCTAACTGCCCTGCTGATTGGTCCCCCCTCTTCCATAATGCATCCATAACTTTTAATTCTGAATCAAAAAGCTTCATTATACTCAATCTCCTATAATAACTATTGCAATAGTTTTACATAAAAACCATATCACATAAGGTTATAATTGTCAATTATTTTTTTAGCAAAACTGTAAAATTTTTAAAATATTTTTAAGTTTTTTGTCATATAAACTTAATATTTGTCCGAAATCAAATTAGTTTCCGCATTCAATGCTGATTTGATTAAATTTATCCAGAATATCCTCTATTTTTAAGTCTTTTTTCTCCTTTTCTTTCCTATCTACAACAATTTCTCCTTTGTGAAGCATCAGAAGACGGCTGCCATATTCAAGAGCATATCTTAAGTTATGGGTCACCATAATTGTTGTCAATGCTTTCTCTTTCACAACCCGGTCGGTCAGTTCCATGATAGTCTCAGCTGTTTTTGGGTCAAGGGCTGCCGTATGTTCATCTAATATGAGGAACTCAATGGGAGCTATCGTAGTCATTAAAAGTGACAGTGCCTGCCTTTGTCCTCCTGACAAAGAACCTACCGTGAGATTTAATTTATCTTCAAGCCCCAATCCCAGTATTTTCAGGTTATCTCTGTAATAGTCTATTCTTTTTTTATCCGTCCCTCTTCCAAGATGAAAGCTTTTTCCTTTGTTATCGGCTAAGGACAAATTTTCAAGAATTGTCATAGAAGGGCAGGTTCCCATAGCTGTATTCTGATATACTCTCCCAATACTCCTGCTGCGCTTATACTCCGGGCTTTTTGTAATATCCTTGCCATTTATCCGAATCGTCCCGCTATCTAAGGGGATACTTCCGCAGATAATATTCAGCAGAGAAGTCTTACCGGAACCGTTACTGCCTACAACAGACAGGAATTCTCCCTTTTCAACTTTGAGGTTAAATTTCTGAAACAGGCACGTTTCGTTTATTGTACCTGCATTATAATATTTTGAAATATCATTTAATTCAAGCACGGGCATTCACCTTCCTCTTCCTGTTGTTACTAAGTATCAGAATAGCAAGAAACAGTACTGCAGTTATCAATTTCATATCCTTGGGAGACAACCCAAAAGCTATGGCTGCGGACACACAGGCTTTATAGATTATAGTTCCTATTACAACTGCCGTGGTGGCCTTGACTTTTTCTCTTCTCTTAAACAGATTTATTCCAATAATCACACTGGCAAGGCCGATTACGATGGAGCCGGTTCCTGAGGAAATCTCAAAAAATCCGCTTTTCTGAGTATAGATACAGCCTGAAAGTGCCACAAACCCATTTGCCAGGGCAAGGCCGATGATTTTCACTCTGCCTTTATCCTTTGCCAGGGAAGTGACGAGTGTTTCATTATCACCGACCGCCCGAAGCAAATAGCCTGACTTTGTCTTTAAATAAAAATCCAGAAACAATTTCATTAGGAGGGCTATCAAAAGTAAGATTACCAATGTCTCATATCGTTTTATTGTATCATAATGCTTTATGGTCTCAGGTAAAAGCTTTGCTAAGAATCTATTCTCAAAGATGGTTTCTTTATCAAAAATAGCTACATTGGACCTGCCCGCTATCCTTAGATTAACAGAATACAGAGCAGTCATCATTATAATACCGGATAACAAATCTCTCACTTTACACTTTACATGAATGATACCGGTCACTGCGCCTGCCAAAGTTCCGGCTATAAAGGCAAGTAACAATGTCAGCAGAGGATTGACCCCTTTTAATAGAAGGACTGCCGCTACGGCACCTCCCAGCGGGAAAGTGCCGTCTACGGATAAATCCGGAAAATCCAAAATCTTATAGGTGATATATACCCCGAAGGCCAATATTGCATATACCAGCCCTTCTTCTGCTACGCCCACTGCAATATTGATTACAGAATTAATAAAGTATGCCATTTTAGTTCCTTTCTATCGCCTATTCTGCTATGGAATCAAACATTTCTCCTGCTGTATCAGTAAGATCTTTTGGCAAATCAATTCCAAGATTCTTTGCTGCTGCGCTATTTCCATAGAAAGCAGCCTGGTCTATTATTTCAAAGTTCATATCAGATGCCTTTTTCTCACCTTTTAAAACCTGTGCGGCCATCTTACCAGTCTTAACTCCAAGGTCATAATAGTCAATACCCACAGTTGCCAGACAGCCTGATTTTACCTGTTCCACTTCGCTGCCAAAGACAGGTATCTTTTTCTCGGATGCCTTTTTTAAGATCAGCGGCAAAGAGCTTACTACGGTGTTATCGGTAAGATTATTAATACAGTCTGCTTTTGTTAGTATATTATCTGCCGCCAAAGGGATATCTGCTGTTCCGGTGATACCGCTTTCTACGATTTCAAAGCCATAATTGCCTGCCAGGGCTTTGTATTCTTCTATGGCAGATACGGAGTTTGCTTCACCGGTATTATACAGGATTCCGATTTTCTTGGCCTCCGGAAGTATTTGACGAATCATTTTTAACTGTTCCTCTACGGGAAGTTTATCACTGGTTCCGGTTATATTTCCGACAGGGGACTTATCGTCCTTCGCTAATTCTGCCAATACCGGATCTGTTACGGCGGTAAAGATTACCGGTATATCCGTATCCTTTGCGGCGCCATATGCACTTTGTGCCATGGGAGTTGCAATGGCACAGATTAAAGCCACCTTCTTTGATACAAAGCCATCTGCTATCTGCCCTGCCAGTGAATTGTCAGCCTGCGCATTCTCGTATTCTACCCTGATATTCTTTCCTTCTTCGTAACCTTCACTTTTTAATCCTGCCAGGAAACCTTCCCTGCAATTATCAAGGGAGGGGTGCTCTGCATACTGACCGATTCCAATTGTTATCATCTCTTTGTTGTTTCCTTCACTGCAGCCGCTAAACATGCTCATCATAAGTACCAAAACAATCAATCCCGCAATTTTTCTTTTCATAACAATAACCATGACCTTTCCAATGCACCTCATGTTTATGCATTTTTCTATTGCAGGCTGTGTTGGCAACCCTGGTTTACAAGTTACTTGTTGACTTAGCGGCTAAGTGCTTTTATCATTTTGGGCATAAAAAAAGCCTCAAGTTATATTAACTTGAGACGAATATTAATCCGCGGTACCACTCAATTTGACAAAAGTCCACTTTCTCATATACCAACATATATGCCATACTGATAACGGCTATGGTCGCCGTCAACGCCTACTATTATTTCGGGTTGCCCTCGAAAGCCCATTCAGCATATGTCTTCATACCCTCTTCCACCAGTAAGGGCTCTCTGTAATGAAATCCAATTGCTTACTCCTCTTTCTCAACGGTTTTGCTAATTTATATTTTTATCTTAAATGGATAGGAGTTATTTGTCAAGAGTATTTTTCTCTCCTTTTGCAACTCTTGGCTTGCTTTCCACCGCTGTAGAAAGTATAGAATCCAACAGTAATCAAAACTTAGAGGCTCATAACTTTTGTGCTACTTTTTGGGGTTATTTTTATATCTGAGGCTGCCAATAAATTAATAAACTATCGGCAGCCTCAGAGTGAAAATAATTTCTATTCCTTTTACATGGATAAATTAAGCTTAGTGAGTGCCGGATGATTTATAATCTTCCTGAACACTATGGTTGGCATAATAGATAACGTAATCTCCGTCTTGAAATTCAAAATCAATGCCTGGATAACTGGTCTTTTGGTACTGGAATCCTTCTCTCTTCCACATATTACAGTAACCGTTCCCACTGTTTGCCCCATTGATATAGCTTAAATTAAGGTTCCCGTCTTTTACTGTTGTAATATCAAAATTAATGATTATATAGCCTTCTTTCAACCAGAAGTCCTCATGATAATTCAGTCCGCCATGATGAAGGGAATATGTTATAACATCAAAACCTTTTGGTACGAGATGAATTTCTGCGGGCATGTAGTACTCGCCGTACCAGTGCTGTACGCTGGAGGCTACCTGCTTTTCTGTCACAGTCTGAGGTATGGGAGCAACAGATCCAATAAAAGTACGGAGAGAAGAGGGTATCATAATATTTAGAAAATTATATACTTTTTTCGTTTGAGCCTTCCATTTTACCAGAGAAATCCCTTCATAGTAAGCAGTTTTTTCTAATTCTTTATCCGGGATACCAAGATAAGGGTCACCAGTTTTAATGGATTTATCATTTTCTAAGTCAAGATTACTTCCCATTTTTACGAGTAAATGCTCTTTTCCGTTAAAGCTTTCGGTATAATAAACATCAACTTCCTGGCGGTTCTTCCCGTTCTTGTCCACGAAATAGAACTTTGGCCTAATACGTACATAGTCGTCACTGTCTGCCATACTTCCAACGGTGGTAAGAGAAAACCTGGTCATATAGCCGGTCTTTAAGATGCCTTTCGTTTTATAATCAGGATGACTGCCGTTAACCATAGTGATGGTATATCTGGGGTTCTGCCCATTGCTATCCCCATTCTGATTCTTAGTTCCTATTGTGTAATGAAAACCTGTTAATTTGAGAGAATTGGGAAGACGAAATACCTTTTCCCATATTGGATAGTCTGTTACATCATAGATGTTAAGACCATAGATTCTTCCTGATATTTGAACGATAGAACTATCTTCTGCTACATAATTATTCAGACTTAGGTTTGCCAGAGTTTCAACGGCTTCTGTCCCTCCGTTTGCGGCAGCATTAATTGCAGTACTCCGAAATCGAATCTCATATCTGCCTTCCGTAACCCAGGTCGGTAAATAGAAAAGTGTATTTTCCGTAACGCTTGTCCATGTGTTTTTTGGAATGAATATCCCGGCAGCCGTACTGCCTTTATAGGTATCAAATGCGAATTTGACCTGCCGGCTTGCAATGTATTTGCCATAATCCCGATATCCGTAACCAGTTATGTCCCTATGACTTCCTGTAGTGGGAAGTGTAACATAAAATGGCCTGTCCAATACCAGCGAAGCTCTGCCAACATCCGGCGTTATCATTTGATTGTCACCGCGGTTATCCTGCACCATACCGTCACAAACCACCGGAGTATGCACGACTACCGGATTGATACCATCTATCTCATACTCAGTGTCCACTTCCATTGGCTCACCGTTACTGATATTAACAACAGGTTTATATATAACCATGCCTGAACTTCCATACTCTCCGTTTGCTCTTGTGCCGGGTATCACAAGATTGGACATATACAATACATTGTCCCCTATCTCTTCAATACCTTCCGGAATATCCTTGGGAGTATCCGCTGCCTCTTCTTTCTTGGTATCTGACATAATTGTTTGCCCATTAAAAATCAGCTTATCGTTTTTACAGAGAATCTTATCAACGGCTGCCTCAGCATATGACTTTAAATCTTCATCCGGAACGGACGGCTCAGAGTATCCTCCATCTTTGGAACCATATAAGGTTGCCGGAGTTTTGATTGCAGGTTCAATTAAGTGTGCACTTTCTGCAGTAGAATTCGTGCAGCTCACAGTGGGAGCCGTATAACCGGAAGGAGTAATTGTAATAATGCCGCCCGGAAAAGCGTCATTCTTTATAATTGCCTTATCCAGCCCATATACTCCCAGGTAATCAATGTACCAATAAGAATACTTCCGCTCTATGTAATAAGTCTTGGGAACCGCCCTGACATCTGTATGGGGAGTATCCGGTTTCCCGTTTTCTCCTTTGTCTTTCCAGGTTAGCGTATAGGTCTTCGTAATCGTTACCGAGTATAATTTGGTCCCCTCTTTCTTTTTGAATATGTAACCGGATAAATACTTACTTGTCTTAGCATTGGTATAAAGGCTTTCTGTACCCGGTATTCCCTCCAGAACATCATAGGCTTCATTTCCTCTACTATCTGCCTTTATGACAGCCGTAGGATCTATGGTCTCAAATTCTCTTTCCATACTGCTTTCAGTTGCCGATGTTTTTTCAGTAAATCTGCGATACATGGCCACAACCTTAAGCCCCTTATCTTTTACCGTATATTCCCTGTCTCTTAAATAACTAAGTGCGTCTTTATACTCATTTGGTGACAGGTAAGGACTGACACTGGTCTTACGGTTTCCTACTATTATGCTTGGGTCACGAAGATTGATATAATATAAGCGATAAAGATAGTATTCTTTTCCGTTGGTATTGATTTTGTTGGTTACGTTAGTCCAGGAGGTTGTAAATGTGGTGTTTTTTGTTTGTTTGGGATAGTCTGTGCTGTCGTAGACTGTACTTGTACCATTGCTGTATATTTGCCGTTCAATTATTATGGGATATTTTTCTGTTCCAGAACTATAAATAACCCATCTGTCAAAACGATCTTTAAAGTCATCTGGATTAGCCCAACTCTCAGCTGTTGCAATTCCGTCTGGTTTTCCTGTCAAATTATAATAATCATGGCTATCTTCAACACCATTATAGACTACATGGAATATACCATTAAAATAGATTGTTTCTCCTTCTTTTACATTGTCAAGTGTAGTATTTTTAAACGCGGCATTTACTTGGTCCTTTGTAAAAGTAAAGGTTACCTTCCAATGTGTCGAATCGAAAGGTTCCTGATATACAGAACCTTTTGAAAGTGTAAATATCGCATAATCTTTTGTCTTTGTTTCTCCATCTATATCTTTTCTCGGATATCCCTCTGTTTTTACTTTACAAACAGTAAATCCCACTGTTTTCCACTTAATATACGATGTAGCCTTTGTATCAATAGTAGTAAAAGTGAAAACCCCAGATTCCGTATCAAAATTTATCTTTTCAGCATAACCATCATTGTCTGCTGCATTAATAGTTTCCTTAAGAACGAATGAAATAATCAAACAAAAAATTATAGCGATGATACTTTTTGTAAGTTTCTTGCATATCACCCTAACTCCTCCTATTTTCCTTTGTAATAAAAATCATTTAAAGTATCATCGCTAACTGCAAAATCACTTCCATCAGAGCCTATGTTTTTAGTTCCTATTTCGATATCATACACACCTGCAAACCACTTATTATTGCTTAAATCAACAAAACGTGTATTTCCAAAAAATAAATTATTTAAATTTTCCTCATTATTTACATTTATTAAAGAAATTTTAAATTTTACATAAACTCTAACTTGATATCCTCCAATATGCTTATATAATGTTGAAGGTTCTACAGAAATAATGGAACTAGTGATTGTAACCTGATTCTTTTTTACATATTTTATATATTCTCTTATTTTATCAGTTTGATCCTTGTCCAATGATGCAGCATTAGCCACAAAATACGTCCTGCGCAAATTATTTAACCATATGTTATCTATAGTATGATAGTTAACATTGAATCTGTACTTTATGTTATCTTCAATTTTTTTCATCCAATCATTAACATAGATACATTTTCCTGTTTCATCCGTTTTTATAGCATCCATCGCCGTTGTTATTTTTGATGGTGATGCGTAATCCTTTCCTTCAACTGGCTTCCATGAATATGTTCCCCGTTGATAACTAAACTTCATCTCATAAAAAGAATTTGGAAAAGCCTCCAGAATATAAGGATAATCCTTAGCATTTTTAGGCAGATTAGTTGTCCTAATCAGCTGACCATCCGGGCTCATTTTAGCTCTGTCTTTGACATTCTTTAAAAGCGCAAGAACTTTTTTTGCATCACCAGCAGCTAGATAGTCCGCTCCATTAAACGAACGATTTTGCACGTACATTCCATTACTCTTTCCAACGATGAAACCTTTCGCATAAATTTTAGCTACGGCTTCTCTTTTACCTGCCGGAATTTTTTTGATATCTGAAATTCTTTTTTCTGTTACTGTCTTCAAGAGTTCCTTATCCACTGTATCACCATGGATATATTCGTCAGCTCTGTTTAGAAGTACAGCCGCATCCATCCGCGTCAAATAGGCCTTATAATCCTTAAAGTCCCCTTCTTTCACAATACCTGCATCCATGGCGGCCTTTAGATAGGGGCTGCCCTGTGATGTATCGACCTCAATTCCGGCTGCCGGCACCAGAAGTTTAATAAAATTATAAATTTTAATGTTGCTGTTCGTGGCTGCTTCTACCGATTTTTGAGGTACTATTATACTTATTACCATAATCAGAATTAATACCAGGCTAATCCCTTTATTTACTGCACTCTTTCTCATTTGTAGTACTCCCCCGTTTCAATTTTCTTTGCTATTTTTCATTGCCATTTTTCGTTTCTAATATTCCTTTCAAATCTTAATTCTAAGTTATTAATAGCCTTCTAAGACGATTTCCTTCTTACTTCAAATATCCTAAAGTTAATAGCTTTACAGCATAAATAATAAACAAAATATATCTTGCAGATGTTCATAATAGGATAGGGATAATTTCGATTCTTCGTTACAGATGTAGAGTTTAAAGAAGATTGGAATGAGATATTAATATAATTAACAGATTTTTTGCTTTCAGGAAATGCATACAGAATAATTATGAATTACTTTTAAAGTCACTCATTTACAGTAGTTTTTCGATTCAAAATTCTCTTTGATAAATAAAAGATGATTCGATGAAATCGGAAGATTCTTCTTCCAATATAGACAGCCAACCGGAACAAAACAATTCCTATGACTAAATAATAAGGTATTAGAAAAAAGTACATTCTATTTGCTCCCTCCCCAGGAATCTCAAGCCTTTATCTCTCCCCAATGAATTACTAATTATTTACTCCCTATTATAAACCAAACTATACCATATCCCTTTTACAAAATCAAGAAGATATTTCCTTCTAATTCAAATCCCTTTTTCCAAAAATAGCCTCTAAGGGTACACCTATTTATAGCAGTAAAAACCATGCTAAAGAAGTATCCTTAAGGTTTTCATTCTGTATAATCCCCTCCTTGCAATGGCTTCTTATTAGAATTATAATAATTATAATTTCCTATTTATCCAAACAAGTTAACAAGGAAAAATTTAGATAAGAAAGAGGTAAAGTATGAATTTTAGCTGGTGTACCGTTAATGTTATTAATTTGGAGGAGTCTCTTCGTTTTTATCAGGAAATTGCTGAACTTCCTGTGGACCGACGCTTTCAGGCAGGCCCTGACCGTGAAATTGCCTTTTTAGGCTCCGGTGAAACAAAATTAGAATTAATCTGCAGTAAGGATGCTGCATCTGTTACTTTCGGAGCTGATATTTCCATTGGCTTTTTAACAGACTCTCTGGATGATTTTATGAAAAAGCTGGAAGAAAAGAATATTCCAATTATAGCAGGTCCCATCCAGCCCAATCCTTCTACCCGATTTATTTTTGTAAAGGATCCCAACGGGCTTACCGTACAGTTTAGTGAACATATAAATAATTAAATCCTGAAAGAAACGGGAAGCAGCACCTGGCTTTCCGTTTCTTTACTATAAGCCTTAATCATCCTCATAATATTTTCTTATGGCTCTATAGATATCCAGAGTACCAAATCCCCAGCCGGGCTCCGGATAGGTTACTGTCGGAAAGCGCCTTGCCCCGTTGATGATAATTCTTCTAATGAGGATGTTATTTAATTTCGTGATATTTCCACGAAGTATCCCCCATTCTAACAACAACGCAATGGCACCTGTGGCATGTGCCGCCGATTCACTGCTTCCTGTGGAATTATAAAATCCACCGTCCAGAGATGGTGCTGTTAGATTGACGCCCGGTGCGGCAACATCCGGCTTTAGTCCGCCGCTCTTTGTAAAACCTCTTCCGCTGAAATAATAAAGGCTTTGATTTTGATGGTTATAGGTGGAGATTGACAGGGCATTCAGCGTATTGGCGGGTATTGATAAGGTGGTATCTTTATTTCCGTTGAGAAAATAGGTATCTGCCGTAAGGAAATTGCTGATAGGAAGCCAGATATGGTACCGCAGCATTAAATCTCCGCTTCCGGATACTACAAACCTCCACACTCCGGATATCGGATTGGTAAACCGGAACATAATGAGCTGATTTCCCGTCCTTTCCTCACTGAACTGATTGTCAATGTAAATGATGGACCCTCTGTAATTGACTATTTGTGTACTCCTTTGCAAAAATATTCCCGATACTTTTGCCACGAGGTTTCCTTCCGGTGCGTACACATTTACTGCAACTATATTAGGAGCAAATCCCCATAACTCCATGGTAAGTCCCTTTTCATCAGTTCCTATATTCAATGAAACCACATCAAAATCCGTACTCGGATTTATCTCCCCATAATAGTGATGATTGGTGTTTCCCTCATTTCCTCCGGCTACTACAACTGATTTGCCGGGAAGCTTGCCAATATCATTTAAGAAATGGCTGATTACTCCTTCTCCTTCATGAGCCCCCTGAGAGGAACCTACCCCAATACAAATAGCTATCGGACGGTCTAATTGGTCAGCTATATTAATCAGATATTGAATTCCAAACATGATATCATTTTCCTGATAGCATATTACTCCGGAAGGAATGCGAAAAAAATCCTTGATATTCTGCTTCGCCTCTTTTAATTTTACCACTACAATTTCCGTATCCGGTGCCGCTCCTGAAAAAAGAGAATCCCCAGCATCTCCTCCCGCAGCGATTCCCGCTAGCATTGTACCATGTCCATTCTCATCCCGGCTCGGCACTACCCTATAGGGGTTATCTGCCAACAGAGCCGTATTGATATCCCATTGGCTATATTCTGTCCCATAATAGAAGTCCTTCGGATACTTATCACTGTCTATTCCCTGATCCCAGATGGAAACTACTCTCGAGGTATTATCCGCATACCGGAACACCGGATTCGTATAATCTATTCCTGTGTCAATAAATCCAACCAGCACTCCCTGCCCTCTAAGTTCCAGGCCTGGCTCATTTTGCACCCTTGTTACTCCCGATGCTTCATTGCTGGATACATTCATAAGTCCATAACACTTTGGTATGTATTGATACCCGAATTTTTGAGTACTGTCTATTGTCAGCTCTGATGCCGGCAGGTAATACACTGCATAGTCACTATTGATCCAATTGACTGTGTTATTTGAATTTACCAGATTCGTAATCTTATCATACCCTTCTGCCAGGATATCCGTATATTCATTACTGATTATTTTATACCTATCCGCCTCCGTCATATACCCCTCCATGCTACCAACGCACCGCTAATTTTGGCATCCGCACTAATTTGCGCAGGAAATTTTTTCACTACCGCTCAAATAACATCTATGTAAATACGGCATATCTGCTAAGCTTTACTCTTCCGTTGCTGCCAGACTTCCGACCACCGGAAGCTGTTCGAGCATAGCAGCCATTCCCCTGTGGCAGCTAGCAAATTGTCCCGACAGATCATTTCCCGCACGCAGTCCTGCAAAATGCGTCCCTCCGGCCCAGGCTGCCTTATCACTTACATCGTATACCGTTCCGTTAACCGCTACATAAGCCGGCTTTCCATTGCTGCCGTCAAATTCAGAAAGTTCCTCTGCAGTAAATACCCTTTGCCCATTATCCGGCAATTCTTCCTGTCCATCCGGCGTCCCATTGTTTTCATCATTTTGTAAAGCATTTATCCGCACAAAAATATCTTCCAGTTCAGCCGACAGATTATCCGTTTTACTTTGAATAAGATTCTGATAATAGTTCTTTTCATATGGATTTCTGCTAAAGGTCTGCAGTTGGCTGTAATGAACAATCTCACTTTGATAAGCCAGCAGTTTATTTCTAATTTCATTTGAATCCAATTTATTTGCCACCTTTCCCTTATGCTATATAAGCTTGATTTATTATATTAGCCGATGGCAGGGAATATTCTAGGATGTAATGTTTAAGCCGGAATCCCGCTTTGCACACATAAAAACTGCGGCTCATTTGAGATTCCCTCAACTGACCGCAGCTTTTACTTTTAGGGGATTTTATTCCGACAACAGGGAAAGAATTGCTTTCTTGGGCTTTACGCCCACGGAACTCTCTACTATCTTACCGTCCTTGATTACGACCAGTGTCGGAATACTCATGATACGGAACTGTTCAGCCAGCTCTTCCTCTTCATCTATATTTATCTTACCGACCTTAATGGTATCTTTCTTCTCTTCTGCTACCTGGTCAATAATGGGGGATACCATCTTACAGGGTCCGCACCAGGATGCCCAGAAATCCAGTAATACCGGCATTTCCGATTCCAATACCTCTTTCTTAAAATTTTCTCTTGTTATTTTTAACACGCTCATACAATACTCTCCTTTTTGGTTTATATCCTTATTATAGTCATATTCTTTTTTTCGTCTGTGACATAGTTACATTTTTTGTAAATTAATCAAAAAAATATTTTAAATTTTTTTGTAATTTCGCATCAAAAATTGTCACAATATGTTACCCGGACCATATTATAAAGTATGGTTATAGACGATTCAGAGTCGGATGACCTAATATATTAAAGGAGGAATTCATATGGCATGTGGAGGTTTTAACTCAAACCAGAATTTAGTTTCTACCCTTTGCAGATATGTAGGTGAAACAGTTACAATTTTTACAAAAAGCGGCGGTGTATCAGGATGCGGCTTTACCGGTACTCTCTTTGGAATAAACAATGATTTTTGCCAGTTGGTAACAGATTTCGGTACTGCTCCTGCTAATCCTCTTGGTGGACCTAACAGTTCCTGCTGTGCTAATCTGTATCCTGAAAACAATTGCCGCAGGAATTGTTCAGTAGGTTCCGTATGCGATATCCCTATTGATAAAATAGCAGCCTTCTGTCATAACGCTGTATAATCTGAACGGAATAGGAGGATTCTTTATGTCATTCAATAATTTCAACAATTTTAATGGATTAAACAATAACGAGAGTTTCGTCAATCATATTTGCCGCTATATTGGGCAAACAGTTATTGTCTTTACTACAAGCGGCGGCGTTTCCGGCAGCGGTTTTACAGGTGTTTTATTATCCGTAAATTGTAATACCGTTCGTATCGATTCCAGACAGGGCGTAGCTCCTGCATGCCCGCTTGGTAGTTCTTTTGGCGGCGACACAAGCAACGACTGCGGAAATTATAACAACAATTATAACGGCTTCCGTTCCGTAGGTTCTGTTTGCGACATTCCCATTGACAGCATAGTAGCTTTTTGCCATAACGCAATTTAATACTAAAGTATAAGAATTAAGACTGCTTTAGCACATTGTGTAAGGGCCTCCCTCTTACCGCATCCACGTGCCTAAAGCAGTCTTTTTATTTTTACTCTTTATTTTTATCTGCATCCATCAGCTTCTGTACGAGAACACTGTTACGGTATTCGTTGGCAGATAAGCCCGTAAGCTTTTTAAATACTTTTGAAAAATGAGCGATGTCTGTAAATCCCACTTCCCATGCAATATCTCCGATACGCATGGAAGAGTTCATAAGAAGCTTCTTAGCTTCCTTTACCCGGATATTATTTAATATCTCCGAGAAGTTAAGCCCCTTGTGCTTATTTAACAGCTTACTTAAATGCCACTGGCTGATATAAGTTTTTTCCGCCACCTCTGAAAGAGTAATCTTTCGATTATAATTCTCTTCCATGTATTGAATGGCATTATATACAATAAAGCTTCCGGCAGCTTTTGTCTCACTGTCTTCTTCTTTTTCCTGGCTTTCTTCTATTTCCTTCGGCTCCTCGTCTGCTTTAAGTTCTTTCAGTCCCGCCGTCATAACAGCGATTGCTTCTTCTATTTCAACAAGATTTGAAGGCTTTAACAAATACCTGCTGACTCCAAGGCTGATTGCTTTCTGCGCATAGTCAAAATCCCGGTAGCCGGTCAATATACATATCTTTATAAGAGGAAATTCTGACCGCAGACCTGCTACCATGGTAAGACCGTCAATCCCGGGCATCGAGATATCAGAAAACAGAATATCCGGTTTAAGCTCCCTGATTAAACGGCTTCCTTCAATGCCGTCATTGGCAGTTGCTATGATTTGGCACCCATACTTTTCCCAGGGTACAATCTTCTTGATTCCTTCCACAATAATGGGTTCATCATCTATAATCATAACCTTAAACATTGTATTTCTCCATTCGGATATTTTGTTTTTTCTTAAAAGGGAATTCTATCCTATAAGGAATATTCTATCCCTTAAGAGCTCCCGCTGTCAATCCTTTCATGATGTATTTCTGCAGGAAGACATATATTATAAGGACAGGAACAATAATAAGCGTCACGCTTGCTGTCATAAGGCCGTAGTCCGTTCCGTACTTGGAACTTATTTCGTTTAACAGAGCACCAATTGGGAACTTCGCGCGCTTTCTTATCATAATAAGCTGTGTAAATAAATCATTGTAAGACCATAAAAAGCAAAAGATGGCTACTGTGGCCATAGAAGGCCTGCAAATAGGTACGATAATGCGCGTAAACACCTTTCTCACCCCCGCTCCTTCCATATAAGCAGCTTCTTCCATCTCAAGGGGCAGTCCCCACAAAAACCCCATCATTACCACCGTAGCAAAGCTTAAATTACCGGCAATCTGGGGAAGTATAACACTGATTGGAAGATTAAGAAGTCCAAACTTTCCCATCCACTTAAATACGGGTATTATAGTTGAAAACACAGGAATCATAAGACTTGAGAGAAGAATCCCATTGACAATGGCTTTCCCTTTGAACCGATATCTGGTCATGGCAAAAGCCATCATGGTGCCAAGAACCATGGTAACCACCATTACCGTTCCGGAAATTACAAGGCTGTTCTTATAAGAATGAAGTATGTCCTGCTTGCTGAATGCGTTAGTATAGTTGGATAAAGTAAATTCCTTTGGCAGGCTGAAGGAGGTATTGACAACTTCTGCAGAGGGCTTAAAGGAATTGCCGATAACCCAGACAAAGGGATAAATCGTGGTTACCGTCCATATAGCCAGTATCAGATATATCATTAATTTCCCGACATGGAACTCTGTTTTTGTCCTGCGCTTCAAGATAAGTCCTCCCTACAAATTCGCATCAGGTTTAAGTAGTTTACTCACAACCAACGATATGAAAAATCCAAATACAACTATCATAAATGCAATGGCAGATCCATAATCAATATTTCCGATTGAAAAAGTCTGCTCATACATAAAGGTTCCAAGAAAATGTGTCTTTCCTTGCGGTGCTCCCTTTGGAGCTATGACCCAGGGAAGGTCAAACACTTTCAGGGCGCCCGTTACCGCCAGCATAATACAGGTACACAGCACACCCCTTAACAGAGGAATGGTAATATGAATAACCTGTCTTGCCTTGGAACAGCCATCCACTCTTGCCGCTTCATATAACTCCTCCGGAATATTATTTAATCCCGTTAAGAGAATTACAAAATAAAAGCCCACATAGCTCCAAAGCGTAGGAACTGCTATCATAAAAAAGGCTCTGCCAGGTGCCAGCCAGTTAACCGGCTCCTGTCCAAAAACTGCTAAGACCTGATTGAACATTCCTCCGTTATAATTATAAAAAAGCTTGAATATCAGTCCTATGGCTGTTGCTGAAATTACTATGGGGAAAAAATACACCGTGCGGAAAAAGTTCTGCCCTTTCTTTAACCAGCTCACCAATATTGCAAATAGTAGGGCAATTCCCACCTGAAAAGTGATGGTCAGCCCCATCATTTTCAGGGAATTCAGCAGCGATATCCGGAATCTGTCCTCCGTAAACAGCTTTTTATAATTCTCCATTCCGATGAATTTCCACTCACTTCCGGGGATTTTTACAAAGGATGTCATATCATAGAAGCTGTTTATAATGTTTTCCAGGAAAGGTTCGTATAAGAATATCAGTATCAGGGCGAGTCCCGGCACCAGAAAGAGGAGCAGGGGCAGTTTTTTCTTGTAGAGCATCTCTGCCTCCTATAAAGCTGCTTATAAATTGCAGGGGCAGTCGATTATCCATGCCCCTTTGCATTGGATATAAAAAGGGGCTGCAGACAGCTTTCGATACTTTTAGCTATCTGCAGCACACCCTACTGTTTACCATATTTATTGTTTCACATTAATAGCAAGTACTTCTTTTAACAATTCTTCCGGAGTTTTGACCCCGGTAGAAATGTCGACGATCCCGGCAATCAGTGTATTATAAGCTTCCTGGGATAGCCTGGAATCGATGGGCGTTGAAACGCTTGTTGCCTCACTGCTGTATTTCAGCCCCGAGCGGGATAAAGGCGTCAGGTTTTTAATGGGGTCTGCTTCTACGGCAGCACTTCCATTGCCTCCCCAATACTTTGTTACCGCTTCCTTGCTGGTATTTGCCATTACAAACTTTACGGCGGCATCTCTCTTATCCGGGTCAAGCCAGGCTTTCTTTGTTATATAAAAGCCGGAGGAGATACCTCCTACCATATCTGTACTTCGTGCCTTCCCGCCGGGTATTACCGGATATGCCACCACAACGGTATTCTGCTGATCCGGAACGCTGCCAAGAAACCAGGAGCCGTCTACTTTCATAGCTGCCCGCTTGGACTTAAAAAGCTCACCGGCAAGGTCATTATCAATAGTGTCCGTGTCTTTCGGAAAAGCTCCCATATCCCTTAAGGTCTTAAACATCTCAAGCCCTTCACACCATTCTTTTGGAACAGTCTTTGGAATCTGCGTATAACTGTCAGGGCCTGCCGCTGAGAGAATTAAGTATTCGACCAGGTAATGGGGCACATTATTCAAGGATACCGCTATGGGTACAATATTATTTTCTTTAAAGGTCTCAATGGCTCTTAGCATGTTGAACCACGTAGTAGGAAGCTCAAGACCGTATTTTTTAAACAAATCTTTATTGCAGAACAGCCCCTCCCAATAACCGGTTGTGGGAACCGCCCGTTCAATGCCGTCAGGGTTAGCCGCCGCCTTTAGGGCACTCGGCAAAGTATCCCCGGCATAGTCAGGATATTCTGTTCTTACTTCATTTATTGTTACGAATTTATCCGCTGCCAGAACATCACTTGCATTGGCATCTGTAAAATACTGTATTACATCCGGTTCATTCCCAACTGCAAAGTCGGCTGCAATTCTGGTCTTCCAGTCTTGATCGGATACCTGGGAATCATCCTCCACTGTAATATAGGGATAATCCTCCATGAATTTACTGATAATTGCCTGATAATTGGAAGCATTGGGATCTGTTCCCCCATACATGGAGACTGTAGTAAGTGTTACCGGATTATTTTCATCAGCCGGCGTTGCCCCTGCATCCCCGCTGATATCCGTTATATTGCTGCCAGTATTACTGCAAGCCGTACAGAAAAAGGTTAAAACTATGGCTAAAAATGATATGGACCATTTAGCCCTTCTTTTCATAAGCTTCCTCCCTAATAAAGAAAGTTTTACGCGTTAAATAAGTAAAACTCACTTTACAAAATTATTATATCTTTTCCGGTGCCGTATTTCATTCTACCATCTTGACATTATTTGTTCCATCTTGCCCTGTTCTCTTTTGCAAAGCTATATGCAGGGGATTGTAATAGCCGAGATTACTTTGCCGTCCACCGAATGTATGCTTAAGCCGTAATCATCCCCGAATATAAGCTTAATACGTTCATTGACGTTTCGTATTCCCAGAGAGGTGTGTTTACCCTTTCCCTCTAAGGAACCGGAATTATCGCCGTCCAAGAGAGCCTGTACCTTTTTCTCCTCTTCTTCTGAAAAACTGCCGGTATTGATAATCTTTAATATTACCTTTTCCTCCTCCTGGTACACATAGAAATTGATGACTCCGCCCTGTACCGTATAGGCACCATGCACCACTGCATTTTCAAGGAGGGGCTGTAAGATAAGCTGCGGCAGCTGCGCCTGCATCAGCCTTTCATCAATCTCCTTTTCAAATCGTATACGGTCCCCAAATCGCATGGAGGTAATGTAGATGTAAGCTTCCGCTCCCTTTAATTCCTCCGCCAGGGATATAAGCTTCCGATTTTCCCTGCCCATGCTCTGGTTCAGAAGAACCGCCAGCGCCTCTATCATTTTGGATACGGCATCGTCCCCCGCCATTCTGGCCTGCCAATTCATCATCTCTAAGGTATTATTCAGAAAATGCGGATTTATCTGGGACTGCAGGGCAAGTATCTTTGCTTCCTTCCTGGCCAGCTGCTCCTTATATGCATAATCAAAGAGATATTTGACCTCCGAAGACATCTTGTTGAATGAATCGGAGAGATAATTAAATTCCAGATTTGGCATAACATCTCCCTTAATCTGCCAGCCGAAATTACCGCCTTCAATATTCTTTGACGCCTTTACCATCCGTTCCATGGGCTTTGTGATATTATGGGATATAAAATACAGCATATAGATAAAGACCGGTATGATTATCAGTATGTTTAAAAGAATAACACTGTTCATGACCCTTATCTCACTGAAGATAACATCCTTATTGGCTATCAGTACTACCCCATAGTAGTAATCATCAAACTTCTGCTGATATATAATTCCCTGGTATACCTTATCCTCTGCTTTTATGGTCCGTCTGTTATTCTTTCGTACAAATTCTTTTTCCAGATCCTTTAAGACAGTCTTCTCATCGGATTCTTTCAGCTGATTATTATATAATATCATCTCATCCGCATCGTCTACAAAAAAACCCAGATCATAATTCTTATTAATATTAATCCCGTCAAAGAACTTATCCTCATTCAGTTCCAGCACCAGGGTCCCGAATTTGGTATAATTTCTGGTGGTATAGAGATTCCGGATGATATAGATTTTCCCGTTCATAATCTTTACATGGGCATCGGATGTATTCTCACTGGTAATAGCTTCCGCATACCGCTTCACATCCCTGATATAAATCTGAACGGTACTTGCCTGCTCTCTTGTGGCATAATAGAGTTTGTCCGTATTATCGGAAAGATAGAAAGTAGACATGACAAAGCGGTTATCATTAATATATTTGCTCTTTAAATTTCCGATTACCTCCTTGTAGAAACCTGCCTCCGACATCTCACCATTCTTGTATTTATTCCATGCCTTTTCCAGTACCAGGTCATAGGATATCTTCTTGGAACTTTCAATGGCCTCATTTAATTTCTGACTGTGAAAGGTAGTATAGTTCTTAAGACTTTCCACCATCAAAGCTTGTGTTTTTTGTATGATATTATTCCGGTAGTAGGAAAACATGAACACCATAAAGACAATGATAGGAACTGTCCAGCATACAACGGTCACCAAAAGCAGTGCTTTCTTTAATGATATGGGCTGATTCTTTTTCACTGTCAGCGGCATGGTTATTCCCCTCCTAAAGTTATCTTGTCTTTCCATTTTAGCATAGGGACACAGGGGGTGCAATATTTGTTTCAGTCAAAAAAACATTGACTTTTTGCACAAAACAAGCTATAATATTAGCAAAGTTAATAGTTAAGGATTGCGACTGTTTCGACAGGCAAGACCGGCTTAGTATTTCTTTTTATTTACTAGTTAGGTCTTTTTATTTTGTTCATGGTCAAGAGACAGGTACCTTACTTTAAACTGCATATATAATGTTTAACGATGGATTGTGACTGGTAAGGCAGGCAAGACCTGATTAGGAATAATTAGGTCTTTTTTTATTGCTTTATGGAAATATACTAAAAATGCTCTTCATTTTTACATGAAGGCAATGGAATAGACAGATACTATATCAATTAAAATTGGAGGATACTATTATGAAAACATTTGATTACACTGTTAAAGATGAATTGGGAATTCACGCAAGGCCCGCTGGTTTACTGGTAAGAACAGCATCTACGTTCAAGTCATCCGTCACACTAAAGAAAGCTGACAAAGAAGCTGATTTAAAACGTCTCTTTGCAGTAATGGGCCTGTCAGTTAAAAAGGCCGATACTGTAACTGTAGTAATTAACGGAGAAGACGAAGACGAAGCTCTGAAGGCTATAAAGCTGTTTTTTGAAGGTAATTTATAGTACCGGTAAGAGGCAAGGCATACCTGAAGAGTGCTAATGGAGCACATTTAAAATGTGTTCCTGCACACAGATGGAAGCCAGGTATGAATTAATAAAAAGTATAATTCATACACATCATGGAGGTTTAGAATGCTAGTTATAAAAGGAAAAAGTGTATTCGGCGGTATTGCAATCGGAAAGATAAGCTATCTAAAGAAAACCAAAGAGACCGTGAAACGTACCAAAGTAAACGACATAGAAAAGGAGCTGGAACGCTTTGAGACAGCCAGGCAGGCTGCTATCGGACAGCTTGGTGACCTTTATCAGACGGCTGTTGTAAAAGTCGGTGAAGCCAATGCCATGGTAATGCAGGTACACCAGATGATGTTAGACGACCTGGATTATGTGGAATCTGTTAATAACATCATTACTACTCAGAGTGTAAATGCAGAATATGCGGTAGGTGTTACCGGAGACAATTTTGCACAGATGTTTTCTTCTATGGATGACGAATACATGAAAGAGCGCTCTGCGGATGTTTTGGATATCTCAGACCGTCTTATTAAGATATTAAATAACACTGAGCATAGAGAGCAAGCTAAGGAGCAAACTCCGGAAGAATCCGTAATTATTGCGGCAGATGATTTGGCACCCAGTGAGACCATCCAGCTTGACAAGGATAAAGTTCTCTCTTTCCTTACAAAGTACGGCTCTGTTAACTCTCATACGGCCATTCTCGCCCGTACTATGAATATTCCGGCCGTAATCGGCCTGCAGGAGGCCTTGACGGAAGACGCTGATGGGAAGCTTGCTATTGTTGACGGCTTTACCGGCACCGTTTATATCGAACCGGATGAAAAAACCGTAAAAGAAATGCAGGAAAAGAAACGCCGGGACCATGAGAAAAAAGAACTTTTATTGACCTTAAAGGGAAAAGAAAATGTCACGCTGGACGGAAAGTCCATACAAATCTACGCCAATATCGGCAATTCCTCCGATATCGGTGCGGTGCTTAAAAATGATGCCGGTGGAATCGGTCTATTCCGCAGTGAATTCCTTTATCTTGAGAAATCAGACTATCCTACGGAAGAAGAACAGTTCAGCATATACAAATATGTAGCAGAAAATCTTGCCGGTAAGAAAGTAATAATCCGTACCCTTGATATCGGCGCTGATAAACAGGCTGCCTACTTCAACCTTCCAAAGGAAGAAAATCCTGCCTTAGGATACCGTGCCATCAGAATCTGCCTGACCAGAAAAGATATCTTTAAGACCCAGTTAAGAGCTCTTTACAGAGCTTCCGCCTTTGGAAATATCTCTATTATGTTTCCTATGATTACTTCCCTTGGGGAAGTTTTAGAAATTAAAGAAGTAGTAGCCGAAGTCAAAGAGGAACTGCAAAAGGAAGGGATTTCTTATAGAGAAAACCTGGAGCTTGGTATTATGTTAGAGACTCCTGCCGCCGTACTTATCAGTGATTTATTGGCAAAGGAAGTGGATTTCTTTAGCGTCGGCACCAACGACCTGACCCAGTACACCACTGCCATTGACAGGCAGAATCCTATGCTTGACAAGTTTTATGACCCTCATCACCTTTCCATCTTAAGAATGTTAAAATTCGCTGCAGACAACGCACATAAATATGGCAAATGGATCGGCATCTGCGGAGAACTTGCAGGAGATTTAACTCTTACAGAAGCTTTCTTAAATATTGGCATTGACGAATTATCTGTTTCTCCTGCCCTGATACTTCCCCTTCGGAAAAAAGTAAGGGAAAGCAGAATCAGTGCGGTAAATGCAGATTGGGTCCTGCCGGTATAAATTGCCGGTTTCCTTTATAAAAGATATATGAAAGCAGAAATATCACATCTTTCACGGTTTGATATTTCTGCTTTGTTATGTTACAATTAGCGGGTTCAGAACATTTTACAGATCAGTATTTACGAAGGGAGCAGAAATGAGTACAGAAATTTTACTGATACGACACGGAGAAACTGAATGGAATAAGCTTGGTAAATTCCAGGGCACTGTAGATATCCCGCTGTCCGACGAAGGAAGAAGCCAGGCAATGGCTTTAAAGAAATCTCTTCATGGTGATTTTCAGGCAGTTTATGCAAGTCCTCTGGTAAGAGCAATGGAAACAGCAAGAATCCTCTGTCAGGATACCCGCCAACAGGTAATTCCCTGTGAAGGAATGAAAGAAATAAACTTCGGTGCCTGGGAAGGACTTACCCTCGATGAGATTAAGAATACTTATCCCAGTGAACTTGCCGCATGGAGAAGTGATGAAAAGAATGGTCCTTTTGTCGGCGGAGATATCTCCATACGCAACGCCAGTATTAGAGCTGCAAAAGCAATTCGCGCAGTTGCAGAAAAACATCCCGATGAAAAGGTACTGATTATCGCCCATGGCGGAATTATAAAGGCAGGACTTATCGGTCTTTTTGAATGGAAAATGACGATGTACCATCATTTCTATGTTGGTAACACCGCCATCTCCAAAGTGAATTTTAGAAGTCCTGATTATCCCATTCTGGAATCCTTTAATGATACCTGTCATTTAAAAGAGGGTTCATTTTCTATCGTTTAAGAGTCTTAAAAGGACTCTATAATCACCTCTGACAGGGAGCGTTTCGGTACATGATGGATGGTTTCCTCATCTCTCCAGTACTTTACATTCCCGTCCTTCATCTCTTCTATCACTACCTCTTCTTTCGGATATCCAAGGGCAATCACTAACAGAATCTCATATCTTTCAGGTATGGAAAGCTTCTCCGTCAATTCCGCCTTTTTGATATTTCCGATAAAGCATCCCTTTATCCCTAAGGAAGCTGCACCCAGAAATATACTCTGGGCCGCAATTCCTTCATCCACTTCTGCTTTGGCGGCAATTTCACTGTCTCTTAACATAATGATGTAACCTGCCGGTCTTTCGCCCTTTACCGGTCCGTTCCAATCCTTTAAATAACCTGCCCAGCCAAGACAGGAGAAAACCTTTTCTCTTACTTCTTCCTGGCTGACCAGTATGTATTTAAGGGGCTGTAAATTGGCCGCACTTGGAGATAACCTGCCCAGGTCTGCCAATTCCCTTAGCAACTGGGCGGTGATTTCTTTCTTCTCTTCAAAACGTCTGAAAGATCTTGCTTCTGTAACCAGTTTTGTAAATTGCTCGTTCATATTTATACCTCCTGTATAACGCAGATCTGTCTGCGTTACTGCCTTAATAAGTAGTTTGAAAGGAACTTTCACACTTCTCTCCTATTCATGTTATCTCATATCGACGCCTGCTGCATAATTTATTTGCAAGCAATAGTTTTTACACTTCTTCTACATAAGAGGGATTGTTAAAGTCCATTCTTTGTATGACATCTTTCAATCTTCCAGTCATCTCATCCACTGCATAGAACACTACCTGATTGGATTTCTGATTAGCAATCATCAGGCATTTATCATCCTTTGTAAGGGCAATATGTCTTGGGTGTTCACCTTTACAGCTGATATCCTGTTTCTTGGTAAGTAACCCGTCCGGGTTAATATCAAAGACTGCAATGGAATCCGCACCTCTGTTCGCTGCGTATAAGAATCTTCCGTCCTTTGATATAGCAAGGCCGGAACCATAACTTACCCCTCTGAACAATTCCGGAAGGGTACTTATAATCTGTATACGGGTAAAAAGAGGTTCTCCCTCTTTCTTCTCAAACAGATATACATATATTTCATTGGAATATTCCGTTATGACATAGAGGAAATTAAGAATTGGGTGAAATTTAAGATGTCTGGGTCCTGCATCTTTATTTAAATCGATTTCAGCGGCAGGTAACTCCGATAGGATTTTTCCGCCTTCTGTCTGAAATACAAATACCTTATCCTGAGCAATTCCGGCAAATAATACATAAGAACCCTGGGGTTCCTTCTCACAGCAATGAGCTCTTGCTATACCGCTCTCCGGATTCGCGGGCAGCTTAAAGAAATTCAGTATCGTTGTGAAGCGGTAATCTTCCACTTTAACAGCCGCTACATGCCCTGTGCCGTAAAAGGAGCAATATAAGACGCTCTCCCCAGGTTCATAGAGTATATGGCAGAGGTCTCCGCCCTGCAGTTCCAGTTCATGACGCAGTACATAAGTCTCCCCGATTCTCTGATAGCAAAGAACACTTCCGCTCTCCTTCTCTTCCCGGATACCAAAGCACATATCCTTCCAGGTGCAAAGATAAGAGGGCTCTTTTATGTGCTCCCTCCAGATAGTATTTTCCACCTTGTAATCGTCTGACATTTCCCATAGCTTTACGGACGGTTCCCCCCCAACCGGCCCATACCCCGACACCAATAGTTCTTTCTGCTTTTTGCTCATACTATTTGCTCTCCATTTCTTTGCATATTTCACTTCTTTCGCCGGTGCTATGACAACGGCCGACTCTACACCCAGGTATTCACTAATTGTTATTTTAATACTGCTATGGGAAGATAGCAAGAATTTCTTATGAAAGGCAGCTTTGAGATAAAGTTTTGAGGCTTTGAGACCATGTGCAGCATACAATAATGTGATTAGGGCTTCCGTCTTCCTTACATTATCAGGTCTGGAAAGAATATCAAACAAGAGCCATGTATAATTAAGACTTACAGTCCCCTTATACATGGCCCTTGTTTGATATTCTTAATGTTTTCAAATACAGATTCATACCCGTGTCCAAGAATTTGCATGTTACAGGAAAAGACAGAAGCTAGTGTGAACTAAAGATATTTCACATTCGGCACCCAGTGGCCTCACGGCCAAACTCCACATACAAGATTATACCTGCGAAATCCCCGGCATAATCTTGAGGTGCGTTGAAAAGGGCATGGCTGTTAGTATATGAAAATCCTTCTGTAATTAAATCTATCCGAGTACCTTCATAACCCCTTCTACCGTTCCCTGCTTACATGCTTCCTCCGCCAGACTTACGGCTTCTTCATAGGAAATTCTGCGAAGGGTATACTTAATCTCTGCAATTTTAGCAGGTGTCATACTCAATTCATCCAGCCCAAGGCCTACCAGCAGCTTAGTGGCTTTCTCATTGCCTGCGAATTCGCCGCACATTCCTGCCTCTATACCATGCCGGTGGGCTGCCTGAGTAACCAAACGAATACTTCTTAGAACAGCGGGATGAAAGGAATTATAAAGCTTTGCTATCTTTGCATTTCCTCTGTCTACAGCCAGAAGGTACTGGGTAAGGTCATTGGTCCCGATACTGAAGAAATCTGCTGCCGCAGCCAGTTCTTCCGCACAGAGTACACTGGCAGGTGTTTCTATCATAACTCCGGTCCGTATATCAGCATCATAGGCAATACCCTCTTCCGTTAGTTCACCCATACACTCTCTCAGAATTTCTTTTGCTCTTAAGAGCTCTTCAGGGGAAATAATCATAGGTAACAATATTCTTATCTTTCCAAAGGCACTTGCCCTTAGGATTGCCCTCAACTGGGTTTTGAATAAGTCTTTTTCCTCCAAAGAGATACGGATTGCACGCCAGCCGAGAAAGGGATTTTCTTCTTTTTCCATGGGTAAGTAGGGCAGGGTTTTGTCCCCGCCGATATCCAGGGTACGTATGGTTATTTCTTTGCCGCAGAGTACTGCCGCTTCTTTATAAGCTAAAAACTGCTCTTCTTCCGTGGGCAGATGACTGCTGCTCAGATAAAGGAACTCACTGCGGTACAAGCCGATACCATCAATCTGAAAGGACATCGCTTTCTTTACATCTTCCGTACTTCCCACATTGGCAAAGAAGTGGATTCCTTTTCCGTCAGTGGTTATGCCGGGTAGTCCCTCCTCCTGCCTTCTTAAGATTTCTTCGTCCATATGTCCCTTAAGAAGCTGCCTGTACTTTTCCTGTGTTTCTTCATCAGGATTTATAAGTATTTCTCCAGTATAGCCATCCAGTATCAGATAATCTTCTTCCTGCACTTTCTCCATGATTTCTTTTACTCCTACCATGGCTGGAAGAGAAAGGCTCTTAGCCAGTATGACTACGTGGCTTGTTGCCCCTCCGTCTCTGGTGATAATCCCTTTAATCTTATTCAGATCCAGGGCCGCCGTATCGGAAGGGGTCAAATCCCCTGCTATCAGTATGGTATCTTCCCCAAACTCCAAAGCAGCCTTTTTTGCTCCGCCAAGGTTATTCAGAAGCCTTTCCCTGATATCCTTGATATCGGCTGCTCTCTCTTTCATGTATGCATCGTCCATTGAATCAAAGATAGCAATCAACTCTTCGCAGGCCTCAAATACCGCCTTCTGGGCATTCATTCCCAGTCCGCTTATTTTGGATATAACAGCTTCATGAAGAGTAATATCCTTCACCATTTCCAGGTGTGCCGCAAATATAGGATTTGCCTCTGACAACTCCCGCAATTGAAACTCTGCAGCTGAAACGGACATTTTAAAGCGTTCTATTTCCTGGGGAATCTCATTTGTACCTACGGTATTTTCAGCTATTTCCCTTACCGCAGGCTTATATAAGCCTGCTCTTCCCATAGCAATACCGGCAGAAGCGGCTATATTAACTTTCAGTACGTTCATGGGTTTTCTCCTTATTTTATTCGCCATTAGTGTTAAAATCATCCATCTATTTTAACATTAACGGCCATGGCTTTGCCAACACTCCTCAAGTTTGCGTCGCAGGTACTTGTGAATTATGCCTTTTAATAATTCACCCTAACGGACATTTGGCCGTGAGGCCACTCAATGCCGGATGTGAAATGTTCTTTATTTCACACTACTCGCCTAAGCCCTGCTCAAGGGCGGTGCAGATCTTCTTTAAATCTTCTGTTTCCGATTCTCCGCTGCACTCAATTTCAATCTCGGTTCCATATCGTATGGCTGCTGCCATAATATTCAGGATACTTTTAGGATTTATTCTTCTCTCCCCGACTTTCAGAATAATGTCCGAATTGCAGGTACTTGCTATCTTGGCCAGCTCACTGGCCGGTCTGGCATGCAGACCGTTTTGATTCGTTATAGTAAATATCTGACTGACCACGCTTTGTCCTCCCCTTATTCAATGCCATGATGAGCAAAAAGAATTTTTTCTGCTTCATTGTTCCACAGACCATTGTGCCTCTTTACAGATTCAGATAATTTTCTAAAAAGCTCATCCTGCTCTCCAAGCTTTTCAAAATCTGAAATGGCAGTTAAGGGCATATCAAATTGGGTGTAAGTTAACTTCTTACCGCCCGGTATGGAAGGAAGATTAATGGTAGCTTCTGCTATGGAGTCAATTCCTCCGATATGAGTTACCATAACTGCCGGTCTTATTTCGCCCTTTGCTGCCAGGTCGAGAGCTTCCAGCAAGTCGTCATTATTTCCGCCGGTGGTTCCCAGTATATGTGCACTGGTATAATGTACATTGTACAAATTGATTCCTGAAGTAAAACCGCCATCTGTCGGACCTGCAAAGAAATTCATACAGCCGTCAAAGGCTAAAAGTGCATCTCCCATTTCTACAACTGCCTTATTGGGAACATATACGAATACATCATCATAGCCATGGTTATCCGTTAAGGCCATTAATTCCTTTATGGGATCTTCTAATTTGCTGGTATTAATATATAATAATTCAATCCCCTTTTGCTTTGCTTCTTCTCTTGTAATTCTTTCTTCCGCTTCCTTTATTCTGTCTTCACTGATATCCGTTACCACAATACGCTTAGGCTTATTCTCTGTATAAAGGCCGTAGCTTACCGCTCCAAGTCCCATAGGTCCGCAGCCGCCAAGTATTAAGATATTGCCGCCGGTCTTTGTTCCCATGTCATGATGATAATTCTGCTTATTGGTATGATAATTGGCATGGTATCCTCCGATAATACAGCTCATAGGCTCTCCCAGAGAAGCCTCAAAATAACTGTCACCGTTGTAAGGTAGCAGACAGCCCAGTTCCATTACCTCGTGGGGCATAATGCAGTAGGTGCAGGCACCGCCGCAGAATTCATAGGAATAACCGGGGGAGTCCAGTTTGCCCATATAGTTAAGTGCCGGCTGTAAAGCAAATTTATCCCCAACTTTGTACTTTCCTTCCCATTTCTTCCCCACTTCAACAATAACACCTGCACATTCATGGCCGATAATTACCGGATTGGTGTCTATATTCTGAGGTGCTCTCTTATGTTTCTTTCCCTGTTTTACCAGTTTATAAGTAGACATACAGATACTGTCACTTAGAATTTTTACCAATATCTCATCTTCCTTGATTTCCGGAAGTTCAAACTCTTCCAGACGCAGGTCATCTTCTCCATACATTCTTACCGCTTTTGTTCTCATATTTGACATCCTTTCTTATCATTCACTTTTCACGGCCTGAATCAGCGCGTGTTTATAACAGCCATACTGCCCCAAATCTGCCTTATGACTTTCTATAGATAAATGATTTCTACTTTCTTTTTGAGTTCTTCGATTAGTTCTTTGCTCGGGGGCTTTGTTCCCTGGGTGGTTACCGCACCGGCAGAAGCCGCCATAGCAAGTCTTACGGATTCGGCGAAATCATCTTTTTTGTCCAAGCTAAAGGACAGGGCTGCTACCATGGCATCTCCCGCACCTACGGTAGAATGGGCATCTACTTTTAATCCCGGACATTTTACCGCCACTTCTTTGGTAAGGAATAAAGCACCCATCTGACCTAAGGATATGGCAACAAGGCTGCTCCCCTTTGTCAGTAAATCTTTTCCCATTACCAGAAGTTCTTCTTCCGTTACTCTGTAATCCTTGTTATAATATCCTTCCAGCTCTGTTCTGTTAGGCTTGATATAATCCGGTTTACCCTCTAATCCATGGGCAAAGAGTTCACCGTCGGCATCCAAAAACACCTTGGCTCCCTTACTCTTGACCAGGGGAATCAATTCCAGATAGATGTCTTTTTCAATTCCCTTGGGGATACTTCCCGCAAATACAAACAGCGTATCCTCACTTGCATAGGAAATCAGTTTTTCTGTCAGTTCTTTCAGTTCCTCTTTTGTAACAAGAGGTCCGGGTTCGTTAAGTTCTGTTACAATTCCTTTACCCTCTACTATTTTTAAGTTTACTCTTGTTTCATTGCCGATGGATACAAAATCACTTTTGATTCCAAGCTTTTCTAAGGTATCTTCAATAAGCTTTCCGGTGCTTCCTCCACAGAAACCTGTGGCTATGGTTTCACCGCCCATGGCTTTTATCGTCTTTGACACATTAATCCCTTTGCCCCCTATATCAGAAAGGCAATTTTTTAATCGGTTCAGACTTCCCTTTTCCAACTGGTCCAGCTCTGCTGTTTTGTCAATAGCGGGATTCATAGTAACTGTTACTATCATAAAGGTGGTTCACTTCCCTTTCTTATTTTTCCGTAAGGATTTCATAGATTACATCAGTGCTGCTGTTAATTACACGAATGACATTTTCAATATCAGAGAGCTTTTCTGCAATATTGGACAGAATCTCAAGGTGCTCCTCTCCGATACCCGCAACTGCTATTACAAGCTTAACTTTTTCGCTGCCCCAGTCAGTACCCTCCGGAAATACCATTACTGCTATACCGGATTTTTTAATTGTCTTTTTGGCTGCTTCTATACCATGGGGAAGAGCAATTCCATTGCCAATGTTTGTGGAAAATGATTCTTCCCTGAGAAGCATTGCTTCAATATAACTTTCATCCACATATCCGCTCTCACATAACTTCTTACCGATATCACGGATTACCTGTTCCTTGGGTCTTGCTATACAATTAATCTCAATATTTTCTTTTAATAATAATCCCACTGTACTCAATCCTTTCCTGTATGAACTGTTTCTGTCTTCATTATAAGCCTTCCTGTATGGCTGTTCAATGAAAGCAAATATGACTTTGTCATCATACCATGAAGACATTTTCTTACTTCTTCCTGTCAATCTGACAATCATGTGTGAATTATTCAGACTGTCTCAAGATACTGCTTAAAATACTGCCTTAAGATCTTTTCCAGATAATCTTTGACCATTTCCTGCTCGCCGGTGAAAATAAGCTTTAAAAATTTACTGTCTTCAATCAACTGGCTGCTGACATATCCCATAATATCGCCGTTCACTTTCGCCTCATCATCTTCCGGAATCAACATAATTACAACCGCCCGTATTCCTTTAAAATAATTATCGGCAAAAGGTGCTCTGTCCTTTGTAACACAAAGAGAGAAATTAGGTTTCACCACACCTCTGGTTCTGGAGTGAAGCAGAGCAAAGCCATATTCCGGAAATACCTGAGAGGAAATCTTCTCTCTCCTTTTGATGTCTTCCTGGATAATCAGGCGATTTGCATTAAAGGGTGAAATCTTTTCACTGACAGCAACTAAGAGCTCCTCAAAGGAAATTTGTTCACTTACCTTCATGAACTGGAAATCCTTTAAGATTCCCTTAATCTGGTTAATAAAGAAATTGATATGCTCAAGCTGCTTTGAAAACGCACTGTCCTTACTGCTTTTCTTCGGCGTTTTCGCATACAGCTTCACTTTCTCATCAATCTGCTTTAACTCTTTTTCCGTCAGCAAAGGACTTACCATTAACACATCCGCCCCTGTTTCCTCAATCTCCACATTGGATATCATAAAATCCAGATTCTTTAGAACTCCCGGTGATAAATCCTCTTTTCCGTAAGTGTATATCTGAACCCGGTCTTTGAGAAAATTCTTGAGCTTGGAATGCATAAGCCTTGAAATGCCGATACCGCTGACACAGATAATACCTAAATCAACTTTACGTATACTCTCTCTCTTGTCCTGGAGTCTTACACCTGCTGCCCCAAAGTGCATTACCAGATATCCAACTTCATCTTCCGGCACGGTAAAACCATATTTTTCTTCAATATACTTACCTCCCTCCTGGCATTTTCCGTAAATGTCCGGATAGGTCTCCTGTATTTGTGACAGCAGGGGATTGGTAATGGAAAGCCCGTTCTGCAGCCGTATAAAGGTTGGCTTTAGATGAGCTAATAACCCAATTACAAATTCTTCGTCCTGCTTTAACTCATAAGCACTGTCTTTATCATAGATATCTATTAATTCATTGATAAGCTCCAGTATTTCTTCACTGACTACTTTTCCTTTATCAATATCCACATTTAAATCGATGGATTGGAGCTTGGAACCGCTGATGTGGAGCAGGATATATGCAATCTCTGCTTCCGGTATTCTTATATGAAATTCCTTTTCCAGGGACTCCGCAATTCTTAACGCAAGCTCATAGTCCTCATGATATATAATCTTATCTGTTTCCTTTGCATCCGCCGGAAGAGTATCCTGACTTTTTATTCTCATGATTGCTATGGTGATATGGAGCACCAGGGAGCAATAGGAACTATTCGTAAGCTTGATAAGCTTTTTGTCCATAATGCTGCTAAGACACTGTACTACCTGCTCTAAAACTTTATAATCTATTAATTGAAAAATACCTTTATTTTCTTTCTCGTAAAATTCCCCCAGCACAGACCATTTTCTCTCACCGATTGCCTGTCTGATATCCATATCGGCTGTGTTCTCGTCCAGGAAACGCTTTACTGCCAGGCGGTAATTTCTTTCCGTACCTTCAAGGGTTACTCCGTATCCCTGTTTTCTGATCAGTGTCAGGTCAAACCGGTCAAACCATTCCTTAATTGCTTCCATATCACTGCTGATGGTTGCCTCGCTGACCCCTAGTATATTGCTGTAATAATAGAGCTTTTTAGGCTCTCTGTCTTTTAAAATCTCAAGAATAAGACTTGTTCGCCTTTTCTCTTTATTGATATAATCTATGGTTTCATTTGACTCTAATTCTTCCAATAACAAGTCTTTACTGTGTTTCTCTCCCTCAAGCCATATACCGGTACCTGCTTTGGTATTAAGGCGAAGTCCGTACTTTTTCAAGAAACCTTCGGTATTATCCAATTCTCTTTGAACGGTTCGTTTGCTTACCTTCACATCTTCTGCCAGCTTTTGGACAGGGACTGGCCTTTCTTCTTTCAGAAGTATCGTAAACAATTGCATGAGGCGCGGAGATAACATCATATCAGACCCTCTTTTCCATGACTTTTTCTATATTCCGGAACTGCTGTAATAAAATAATACTATAAATCGGAACTAGGGGTTTAGCAAAATACCCCGAAAGATATTTTGCAATCCCCTATCCGTTTCTTTATGAAAAATGACATTTGGCCGTGAGGCCAATTAATGCCGGATGTGAAATGTCTTTCACACTAGCTCTCTTAAGCTTTCAATTCTTCTACTAACATATCATACTCAGGTGCTGCCATAAAATTCTTGATTAACACCAGTCTTGCTTTCGGGCAGCTATGAGCTGCACGCTCTCTTAATTCTTCATGAGTTACAACTATCTGTGCGTCTTCAGGTATGGAAGAAACAGATGCGTGAACTACACTGATAGAACCAAGTCCTGCTGCCGCAAGTTTTTTACGTAATATAGTTGCACCCATAGCGCTGGAACCCATTCCGGCATCACAAGCGAATACTATATTTTTAACACCTTTGATTGCTACAGGATCAGCTGCCGGGATACCCTTAGAAGCATTCTTCATTTCTTTCATCATCTTCTGAGCTGCTTCTAAGTCTTCTTCCTTGCCAAAGATCTTTAACAGAGGAACTGCTACTACACAGGATACTGCACAAGCTATCAATACGGAAAGAATAACACCTACATAGCTGTGTTTTTCTGTCATACCAAGTACGGCAATGATACTTCCGGGTGATGCGGGTCCAACAAGACCTGCTTTTGTAATACTTAAAGTTGCTACACCGCTGGCACCGCCTGCGATAGCAGCCAGAATCAGAATAGGATTCATTAATATATAAGGGAAGTAAATTTCGTGGATACCACCAAGGAAATGGATGATAATTGCTCCGGGTGCGGAACTCTTAGCATTTCCCTTACCTGCGATACAATAAGCAAGAAGGATACCAAGTCCGGGACCGGGATTAGCTTCCAGTAAGAAGAAGATAGACTTACCGGTTTCAGAAGCCTGCTGCATACCCATAGGTGATAAGATACCGTGATTTACTGCATTGTTTAAGAATAATATCTTCGCAGGTTCAATAAATATACTTACCAGAGGAAGAATTCCGTGATTTACGAAGAATCCAACACCTGCTTCCATAACGGAATTAAGACCTGCAACAACCGGACTAATGCCAAGGAAACCAATAACAGCCAGTATACCTCCTATGATACCGATGGAGAAGTTATTTACCAACATTTCAAAGCCTGCTATTACTTTACCTTCAATTAGTTTATCAAATTTCTTGATTATGTAACCGGATAAAGGTCCCATAATCATTGCTCCTAAGAACATTGGTACATCTGCACCAACAATAACACCCATGGTTGCGATAGCACCCATTACACCGCCTCTTATTCCGCCGACATTCTTACCGCCGGTATAAGCGATCAGTAAAGGTAATAAGTAGGTTGCCATAGGGCTTACAAGCCCTGATAATTTTTCATTAGGTGCCCAACCTGTGGAAATAAACAGTGCTGTTATAAGACCCCATGCTATAAAAGCACCGATGTTAGGCATTACCATACTACTTAACGCTCTGCCGAATGATTGAATTTTTTCTTTCATCTCATACCCTCTCTTTAAATCATAATGGATTTCGCATATGACATTAAGAAGCGATTGGCCAATCTTTTCTTAAGATATTTTTATTATAAAGGATTCCCCTGTTATTATTCAACTTAATAAAAATACCTTTTGTCACTAATCAATAATGACACGGTTAAAAAGCAAGGTATTTTGTGCTTTTTGCTTAGTATAAAAGTACTATATTCAGAAAAGAATGCATTGTAATCCATATTCCTGCCAAGAGTATCTCTGCAAACTGCAGACATTCTGCACTACTGCATAAAAAAAAGTGTGAAAAACACAATGTATTCTTCACACTTTTTCATACCGAAAGCCCTGGCATTCCAGGCAAACTGAAATCCAGCTGCAGTTTATGCATACTTCCGGCAGCTTATTTTCATTCAATATATGCTTCTTTACAAGACTGACAAATCTGCGCCAGGTTATGAGTTCATTCTCATGAAGTCCGCATAGCGTCAAGACTTTTCTGTCATACTCCATGACCTTCTGACCGGACATGCAGCCCTTGTCCTTTAAATGAGGGCAGCTGCCGCAGATGCTGTCCCCTGCCACTACCAGTCTAATCCGGGTATCCGGGTTTTCGAAAAGCTTATTTATAATCTCCGTCATATTCCTGACGAATTCTTCACTGTAGCCCAAACCTTTGAATTGCCCGATACACATGCCATGATGAGGCCTTAAGCTTATCACTTCTTATCCCTACAGTTTCAAACGGAAAACATTCTGCAGGATTGCCTTTCCTGTTTCCGTTCTGAAAATATTACGATATACATTCTTGATCGTTTCCTCTGAAGCCTTATCTTCATCCAGATTCACAAGAAAATCCGCCTCAACCAGTATCTGATAATCTTTTTCCGTAATATTGGTATAGGTATGATGATGTGCTATCAGGTAACACACTCTTTTAATAAAAGCTCTTTCGTAGCCAAGCTTTGACAGCATTGGTTCTGCCACAAGAGGGCCTTCAATCTGCTGGTAATTTCCTGCACTGCTGTTATATTTCCTCTCACTTACCTTAATACCGATATCGTGAACAACTGCCGTGACCTCCAGTATTTCTCTGGTCTCCTTGTCAAGTTCCTCTAATTCTCCTATGGCTTTCGCATAAGCATACACTTTAAGGAAATGATTGATTCTTCTCACATCTCCTGCATAATATTCAATCATTTCGTTAATAACATCACCGATTTGTTTCATAGATTCTCCTTTTTATATCATAAATAATGCAATAAATGCCCATTCCCTTTCTATCACAGAGCAAAAGAAAGGAACAGGCATTTATGACTAATTATTAAACAAATTCATAATCGGAGCATTGTAACTGATTGCCTTGGAAAAATAATTATTACTATCCTCTTCCTTCTCATCCTTATTCTCTTCCATAAAAATCTCCATGAACTTCATATAGTCGTCATAAGAAAAGAGTTCTTCCAGGATATTATCTCCCGGCTCATCCTCTGTCTCCGTTCTAACCAGATTGCTCTTTATCGCAGCAATATCCGGAAGACTTGCAGCGGAATTCGTACTCTGTTTCACTGTCACGGTACCGCCTGCATTTACGCCTTCCTGCATATATCCTAAAACCTTTTTTACATAGTCCTGTGTTTCCTTAAAGGGAGGTATCCCGCCATATTTGGCCACATTATTACTGCCTGCATTATAGGCAGCCAGTGCGAGTGACGCATTTCCGTCGTACTTATCAAGAAGCTGCGATATGTACTTAGCACCGCCCATAATATTTTGTTTCGGATCAAAGGAGTCTTCTACACCAAGGGAAGCCGCGGTTCTTGGCATCAACTGCATAATACCCTGGGCTCCGCATCTTGAAACAGCATCAGGATTAAAATTTGATTCCTGTTTGCCAATAGCCTTTAATAAATCCACCGGCACATCATATTTCTTAGCTGCTTCATTAAAAATCTCATCCAGGCTTACATTCTCTCCCAAATAAGATGAAAAGCTCTGTGAGGAAGCCACCTTCTTCTCTTTGGAAGCTGTGGTGCCCACAGTAGTAGTAAGACGATTAATTCCCTGAATTTCTGACATAAGTTTCTCCCGCTTCTTTGTAAATCGACAAAATATACAGTTACTTCCTGTTAATTATAACGTAATCCTCCACAAAAAAGCAAGTGCTTTTCTCTGGGAAATGTGTAGGAAAAACACTTGCAAAAAGTATTATTTTATGACAGCCGTTACAATAGAACTCTTTGGAACCTGGAATTCTGAGTTTAACCCCCGTATTCTTATAGAAACAGGCATATCCTCTTCCTGTTTATTAAGGATTACCAATACCGTCGTACCGTCCGGATTCTTAAATGCCGTCATTTCCAGTCTGTCCGTATATTTGGTAAGAGCGACCCTCTTTGCCTCCCTGTCAATGTAGCGGCTGAAATGTCTGATATAATGGAAGGAAAGCTTTTCCTCATAGCTGCCATCTTCTGTATTGACCATTACAGGAGCATCACAGAAATTACCTACGTGATTTGGCCCGCCCTTTTCATCCAGCAGGATATTCCAGTCAATAAAAGCTGTCATTCCTGCATTCAGGTTGCCAATGATATCATGGGCATACATCTGTGCATTTCTTAACTGTCCGGCATCAAACCTGCTGTACTCCACGCAGCCCTCCGTAAATATCAATTCTTTTCCCGGAAAAGCATCCTTTGTAAGACCTACCGCTTCAAAATGGTCCCCTGTATACCAGTGAAAAGCAACACCGTCAATCATCTTATCGGTTTCTTCATCTATTATGGCACTTGCTCTTTCAAATACTCTTTCTTTGTTATGGTCCCAGATATTGATTTTCACATGGGAAAGACCATTCTTGACAAGGGCTTTATATAAGTAATCTCTTAAGAATTCTTTCTCCTCTTCCGGGTCAAAGCTGCAGGAATCCCATGTCTGAACGGCATCCGGCTCATTCTGGACCGTAATGCGTTTGACAGGAAAACCCAGAGCTTCGTATTCTTTAATGTAACGGCAGATGTATTCAGCCCAGAATTCCTTATATTCGTCTTTTAATTTCCCGCCATGATTTCTGTCATTGTTGGTCTTCATAAAAGCCGGAGGTGACCAGGGAGTTAACATCAGGTCAAAGTCCTCTCCCTTTAATCCTCTTGCCCTTCTAAGCAGCGGAAGAATATATTCTTCATCCCTCTTTAAGGTGAAGGATTTCATTTCTTTGTCCTCCGGGTCATCCATAGCTGTATAGTTGCCCAGGGAGAAATCGCAGCTGTCAATATGAGTACGTATAAAATGATACCTTAGGCCGTCTTCTCCGAAATACTTGGTCAGAATTTCTTCCTGCTTCTCTTTTTCCAGTTTAGAGAAGGAATAACCGGCCGCCTCTGTCAGTGCTCCGCCGAAACCATGAAAGGTCTGGTACTCGATTTCCGGATAAAGATTTACCACATTCATTGCGGCACCCTTTTCCTCAGGCAGTTCACAGGTAAGAACCTTCGTTGCCCTTTCCTGGTTCTCATAGGTGGTAATAATTAATTCCATATTGATATCCTCCTGCTTGTGATTATTAGTGGCAATGCCACATCTGCAAGCAGATGCGGCATTGCAATCGGATTTATTATAAAAACTCATTCGCCGTTCTGAACGCCCCGCTTTGCTGTAAACTGCATCGCAATTTGGGGAACGCAGTTAAGCGAAATATGCGGTAAGCTTCTTTATACTTCCTTCACGGATTGCCTGTGCCGCCTTTCCTGCAATACTGCCTCCTTCAATTCTCTCACTGTCTTCTGTTATGATGTGGGATATCTCTGCTCTGTCTTTACCATAGGTAGCTTTTCCCGTAGGATTCTTATATGTGATGGTACAGCCGGATAAGAAGGTAAAGGAGGCTTCCTGTGCTTCATCAAAGAACCAGGCCGGAAGCTTGGGTTCTAAGTGAAGGGTCAGCCCTTCCGGTTCCTGGGTAAATACCCTGTTGCCTATAAACATCTGGCTCCACATGGAGAGTATCTCTGTGGTAGAGCCGCTTAATCTGGCTACATATCCCCTTCCGTGAACCTCCTTATTGGGGTTCGCAGAAGAAGCTATGAAAGAGGAATTCTCAAGAATACTTCTTCCATACATTTCAGGCGGAAGGAAAGGAATCAGGGTGGTCTTTATTTCTTCATAGAAATCTTCCCACAGACCTGCCCTTTGTATTCCGTATAAATATTTATATTCCATATGCAGGAAGACGCTCTCCCTCTCAAGCCATCCGGGCGTAAAGGCTCTGATTCTGCCGTTTTCCATAGAAATGTGCTCCAGAGATTCGCTGGTCTTATACATCTTAAGCTCTTTGTCGTAAATACCGCTTTCCTTCACTTTCTTATGAAGAGCTTCCGCTTCTTCTTCACATTCCTCCGAGGCCAGATATCTTGCAGGCCCTTCTAGAAAGAATGGAAGCATTACTGTCTTAAAGCTGCAGGCTCTGCCGGCAGGAAGGCCATAAGGGGTAATCAGAGCTTCGCCTTCCTGGGATTTTACAGGGGTAAAGGAATCAGCATAGTAAGTAAAATAGGTAGGCATCATACCCTTTCCTATATTCTTTGCCTTGTCAATACCGTTATTTACTATTTTTAAGAAGCTTGTAAGGATAGCTTTTGCTTCCTCTGTATCCATAGGAACTTCGCTTCCATCCAATTCAAAGCGGACAGCCTCTCTGAACTCTTCTCTTAAGGAGGTGACCTTATCCCAATATTCGAACTGGCTTAAAGTTCCTTCCAGGAGTTGTGCTGCCTGTTCCTTTGCCTTTACAAGAAGCTGGTATACTTCTTCCGGCAGGCTCACCTGTTTTCCTAAGGGCAGTGCCCCTATTACAAACTCCAGCGTTCTCTTTAATTCAAGGGTTTCCGGCATCCCGCTTCCGAAGAGTCCCGGCAGACCGTTCATGGCATCATTCCAGCCAGGCTTGCCGCCTTCCATTTCAACTCCCATACCTTCCGGGTCAAGGGTCGTAAACTTAATCAGTGAAAGATTTATAAGCTTTGCCATCAGGGTCGCGGATACATATTCCCCTTTCTTGTTCTTTAGCCAATTGGTGCCGTTCTTTATAAATCCGGGTCTATTTTCTTTCTCTACGTCATGGACAAGAGCACCGTATTGCCTTAACTCTCCCTTTGAGATAATTACATACTTTTCACTGCGGGGAAGAACCCTTGCCGGGCTGTCATAATAACGGTAGGTCTTATCGCCAAATAGAAGCTCTTCTTTTCTCTCAGGATATATTTTTAAGTAATTCTCAATTAAATCCAAATTATAATCCCAATGGTCGCTCCAATAACCTTCTCCAAAACCTGCTTCAATATTCTGATTGCAGAATGACAAAAGCTTTGTAAGGAAATCATCTTCCGGTATGGTAAGTTCTATGGAATAACGTGCCAGGGTGCCTGCTATCTGTCCGGGTGTAAAAGGCTTCCTCCCGGTATCCAGAAGAACCTTCCATTCCTTTGGTGCCGCCTGCTTTAGGAATTCTTCCGCAGCAATTTCCTCTTCTGCTTTTATACGGAAAGTAGAAGGCCTTACTTCCAGCGGATTATAGCCGTCTATCTGAATCAGCTGATAGAAGGTCTTTACATTAAAGTCTCCTACTTCTTTGTTAAAAAGCAGGTCATTTCTTCTGTTCTGGTTAACATCCCTGAAATTTCCGTTACCCTGGGAATAATATTCACCATTAATAGAGAAGAAATTATAATCCCTCTCTGGGTCCCCATGCTTTCTGCTAAACAGGTGTATAACGGACTTGTTATCTTCTTCCCCGAAGACGAAGGGATATCCGCCTCTTAAGAAATTATCCATATAGCTGTATTCTATATAACTGTCAAACAAAGGCACACCGGTTACGGTCTTTACATCCTTTGTAAGCTCTTCACAGCACTGGGCAGCCAGTGCTTCTTTTCTTTCAAAGAAACCTTCTTCCTTTATTTGGGAAAGCTTGCCGTTTATCTGTTCTGCAGTCTGGGCGAATCCTATCATTGTATGAAAGGTATAGGTCTTTCCGGATGAAATCTTTGTCTTTATCGGGGTAAAACCACAGGGAATCTTATTGGCAAAGCACTGTTCCTTTCCTAATACACCCTCCAGTCCTTCCTCCTCAAAGCGAACCGGCTGCATAAAGGTAGTATCATGGGAGAAGACAGCCTCCGCATCAAAGATTACCGGCACAACCTCTCCGTCAGCTATGCTCAGATAGTAATAGCCACCTTCTACATCAGAAACCTCCGCAGAGTCATCACTGGAAGAGCGCATGGCGTAATAAGGCACATTGTTCTCTATATTCTTAATATCGGACCAGCTCTTTAGCAGGTTGGACATTTCCTTATATTCATTATTCTTCATGCCAAAGGGCAGAATCTTAGGAAGTCCGTCCAATACCTCCAAATCCTGCTCTGTTCCCGAAAGGTTGGTTATCTCTACCTTTCTTACCAGCGCCCCGATATTCTCTAAAGGCAGAACATAATATGTAATATGAATTTTTAATTCCTGTTCCTCATTAACTTCTTCTATCTCAAAACTGTTCTGATGAATGATAAATCTGCGCTTTGCCTTTGTTATGCCTGAAAAGAAAGGTTCGAAAAAGCTGCCTCCTTTACTTATAAAGGTTCGAAAACCCTTTATTGCCGTATTTTCATATGCTGTATTGGCAGGATTGAACTCCATTATGGCATTATTTTTGTGATGTATTCCAAAACTGTTTACTCCCTGTCCTCTGTTGGTATAATAGACCCACATAGGAATTCCCTTAATACCGGCAAGTCCGGGAAGAAAGCTTGAAAATGGAGGAAGTCTGTGATAGTCTTCCAGAATATAAGCTTTACCGTCTAAATAGTAGTTTTTCATCGAAAAATCCTTTCCTTTCCTTAATGTTGCATTAATGATGCTATTATGATTATAGTATTCTTTTTCATGAAAGGCAATCATAAAAACATTTTTATAATACTTTGTTAACAGGTTACTTGTATTCATTGTACATTATCTATTTTAATTTTTTCATTTTTTGTGCATTTTATCTTGACTTAAAATTATTATTCAAATTTATTCCAGACATTCAGAACTATTGTTCTAATAATACTTTCAAAAATTCAGAAAAACGTTTTTAATTAAATATAAAAGATAAGAGAACAGCCAGGATGGGTTGCCCCTCCCTGTTCGTTCTCTTTACTTTTCCTGTTTATTTTCAAAATATATTCTATTACCTTGCGGCATTTACTGCTTATTATTAACAGCTTCTTTTACCTGAGTTACAAGCACTTTTATCTGTGCTTCGATTTTTTCCAGGTCCTCTGCAGCCGGTGTTCCTTTGAATTCTACCGGTTCTAAGAACTCCCAGCCCATGTTAAGTCTTGTATTAATGTCCGCAAGCTCTCTTTCCGCACCGCCGGACCAGCCATAAGAGCCGAAACGAAATGCCTTGCGGTTTAAGGCTTTCTTCTTGCCGATTTCTTCAAGAACTGCACCCATAGGAGGAAACATCTTGAATTCGTAGGTCGGCATTGCAAGTATCACTCCGGTTGAGGTCCATACAGAAGTCAGCACCGTTCCCCAGGAGTCCTCCGGTACTCTATGCACATGCACCGTGATATCTTCCTTTTCAAGTACTTTCAGAGCATGTTTTACCGCAGTTTCTGTCATTCCATACATGGAACCCCAGATAAGTGTAAGCTCTGCTCTGGCAGGCCCTTTCTGGTAATCTGCGTAAGCATCGTAAGCATCCATTATAGCTTTGGTATCTTTCCATACTAATCCGTGACCGGGTGCAATCAGTTTTGCCGGTATCTCTCTTACCTTCTTAATTGCTGACTTGACCTGAGGCGAAAAGGTTGCTACGATATTGGAGTAATATCTTATGGTATCCTTCTCATATTCTTTTAATTCCTCTTCACTGAACTCTTCCGCATAGATTCTTCCGTCGCATTTTCCGAAGGAACCGAAGGCATCACAGGGAAATAACACTCCCGTTGACTGGTCAAAGGTCGCAATGGTATCCGGCCAGTGAACATTAGGAATCTCTGCAAAGTTAAGCAGATGTCCGTTACCTAAGTCAAAGGAATCCTTGTCCCCCACTACGGTAACATTCTCTGTTAAGCCGTAGAAAGCTTCCAAAAGCTCCTTTCCTTTCTTACTGCTAAGAATCTGAAAGTCATTATTTATCTTCTTAAATGACTCTATCCAGCCGGAATGATCCGGTTCTACATGGTTTACAACAAGGTATTTGATGGAAGAAGGTTCGATATCGAGCTCCTTTAACAGTGAAAACAGGTTCTCCGGAACTCCGTCCCATCCGCACACACCATCTATTATTGCGGTTTTCTCACCCTTTATAATATATGAATTTAAAGTAACGCCATTTGGTATTTCCCATAAACCTTCAAACAATATATTTTCCACATCAACAGATAATTGATAGGTTGATTCTGCAATTTCAGTAATTTTCATTTTTGCACCTCATCTTCTAATTTTCTTTCTCTGATTTTCACACTTCGTCCTTCTTGTTACATCTAGAAACATTTTAGCTTTAAAACAACCGATAGTCAACTATTAAAGAACCATTTCTCCCAAAACAGACCTTAATAGTTATTTTTTTTATTTACATGTTTCCTAAAAGATGCTATAGTATAGTATACCATTTAGATTGTGCACAATCAAATACATAATTTCATTAAATTTACCCTATTATATAAACAAATTGTACAATACTATTAAGAGAAAGAAGGTATGTAATATGAAGCACGTTATTATGTTTGAAACCAGTTGGTGTCCTCACTGCCGCAGAGCCCACTCTCTGCTGGAAGAATTATACCATGAAAATCCAGCTTACAAGGACATAAAAATTCAATATATTGACGAGGAACTTCATCCGGATGTGGCAAACAGCTATGATTATTTCTATGTACCCACCTTTTTTGTAGACTCCGATAAACTCCATGAGGGCGTTCCCTCTAAAGATGCTATTAAACAGGTCCTGGATGCTGCTCTTACCTGATGTATATAAAATCATTTAAGCATAAATAAATATGGTTCTATAGTAAATATAATATTTACTATAGAACCCTTTTTTGTTTTGTACTCTTCTATTCTATGGGACCATTTCCCTTAATTTCTTTTTATTAATTACCTTTACTCCGCCTCTGTACAATTCCACAATCCCTTCATCGGCAAAGTATTTCATCATACGTGAAACTACCTCTCTGGCACTTCCCACATATTTAGCTATCTGTTCATGGGTCAGTTCTATGTTATCCTGTCCGCTTCGTGCTGTTTCATCCAGTAAAAAGATTGCAAGCCGTTTATCAAAACTCATAAAGAGAATCTGCTCCATTGCCCACATGACTTCTGAAAATGCATCAATTATCAGCTTATTGGTAAAATTATCCGCATAAATATTCTTAATACATACCTGCTGATAAGCAGCGGCGTCTACTAAAAGCACCTCACTGTCACATTCCGCATCTATATGCACATCAAAGGTGATATTCTCTAATATACAAGAGGCTGATAAAATACAGATATCATTATCCCTCAGGCGGAATAATGTAATTTCCTTCCCTTCCTCCGAGAGAATATATACTCTTAATTCTCCCTTTTTGATTAGCAATATACCGATACAATCATTGCTGCCGCTGTGAACTCTGGCACCTTTTTCATACTGAATAGGAAGCGTACCGTTTAATAACCGGTTCTTTTCTCCTTCACTTAACTTATCCCAAAAGGTAAATGATTGGGATATGTAACCTACATCCTGTTCCTTCAGCATAGTTACCTCATTTCCTGTTCCGTTATAAATCTAACTTTATAACGGTATATTCATAAAAGTATATGAAAGTTTATTGTAGTCTGTTCTTTATTCTTCTATCTGTCTAAAATGCCGGCCATTCGTTTTCGAAAGGCCGGCTTGGTTCAGCTCCTTACAGCACTGTTTTCCAGAGTCCGTGAAGATTGCAATATTCATAAGCTGCAACCGGCTCTTCGTCTGATAAGATAAATGTTGCCTTGGGCTTCTCGCCGGGATTTAAGAAACGAGCCTGTAAGCCTTTTGTTGTTTCAAGATAAATCCATTGAATATAATGCTCTGTTGTCATAGGATGCTCTACGCTTCCAATACAGACAGTAACAGTATCTCCGTCTCTTTCGACAACCGGAAGATGTTTTTCAGTAGCTGCTTCCGTTGTATTGGCAACCAGCTCAGTCATCTTGTCACCACAGCAGGTTAAGGGTGCTCCTGATTCATTAAAGAAGGTTACGATATTTCCGCAATGCATACATTTAAAAAACTTAGGTTCATTTTTCATAAAAAGCTCCTTTCGGCCGCACAAGCGGCATACAAATTCTTTATTATAATTATTTTCTCTTCAATTTTATTAGTAGTTTGTTGCCAATATTCTGAAATAAGCCTGGGGATGTTCACAGACAGGACATTTCTCCGGAGCTTTTTTGCCGATATGGATATGTCCGCAGTTGCTGCACTGCCAAACGGTATCTCCATCCTTTGAAAATACCAGACCATCTTCTAAATTAGCCAGAAGTTTTCTGTATCTTTCTTCATGTTCCTTTTCAATTTTGGCTACATTTTCAAATAACCAGGCAATGCGGTCAAAACCTTCTTCTTTTGCTTCCTTTGCGAATTCCGCATACATCTGTGTCCACTCATAGTTCTCACCAAAAGCAGCATCCGCAAGATTCTGCTTGGTATCACCAATGCCCTCATGAAGGAGTTTGTACCAGATCTTAGCATGTTCTTTTTCATTATTAGCTGTTTCCAAAAAGAGCTCGGCAATCTGCTCATAACCTTCTTTTTTCGCTTTGGATGCGTAATATGTATATTTGTTTCTAGCCTCGGATTCGCCTGCAAAGGCTGTTTTCAAATTCGCTTCTGTCTTTGTTCCTTTTAATTCTTTCATCTGTATACCTGCTGCATCTTACCGGTCCGCCCGAAGGTCTTCCATAAAAATCTGCAGCACTGCCTATTTGTGGCATCCTTTCTCTATCAATTTTTCTTTCATTCACACTGATTTTGTCCACATTGAAAAAAAGAGCACATACTTATAGCAAGCAAGGGCTCTTTTCCTATGTCAATTAATCAATTGGTGTAAATGAATCTTTACTTAAACCACATACAGGGCATACCCAATCTTCCGGAATATCCTCCCATGCAGTTCCGGGTGCAATACCGCCATCAGGATCACCTGTTTCAGGATCATAAATATAACCGCAAGGACACTCGTACTTCATGTAAAACACCTCCTTCAATTCGTTTTCTTTCTATTTTAACTATTGTGTAAAGCATCTAAATTATAGCACAAAATGAAATTGATTACAACCTTGACTTAAAAGCATCTGTTCTTCTCTGTCTGCCTGTTTTACTTTTGTTCGGTGAATTTCTCAAGTCTTTCCTTCATATTTTTGTTGAAGTTTTCTACCTTTCTGTCATACTCTTCATTCATCAGAGAGGAAGCAAGAAGAAAGTCTGCTGTTGCAAGATTATTCGCAATGGGAATATCATACACAACCGCAATACGAAGAAGTGCCTTTACATCCGGGTCATGAGGCTGGGATTCCAGAGGGTCCCATAAAAAGACTACAAAATCAACTCCGCCCTCTACAATTCTTGAGCCAATCTGCTGGTCACCGCCTAAGGGGCCGCTGTTATAGCCCTTCACGGGAAGGCCTGTCTGCTCAGAGATCAGTCTCGCAGTGGTTCCGGTACCGCAGAGAAAATGGTTCTTTAAGATTTCCTTGTTTCTTTCAGCCCATTTTACCAGTTCCTGTTTTTTGCCGTCATGGGCAATTAGGGCAATGTGTTTGGTTTTTCCTATTTTAAAATAAATATAATCGTCTAATAGCATGCTGCCTCCTGTTAGTTTTTATACGTAGAAGTCAAAGTTCTCTTATTCTTACTGTTATTACATCTCTATCATACTTGCTTTACTGTAAAATTGCAACGCAAATCTTAATATATCGCGGGGCAGAAAGCGGGAATATAAAAGAGGTCTATGAGGGAGGTAAACATCAAGACAAGCCTCCTGGTCCTGTGTATATCGCTATGATTGAATTTGTTTATAAATGTATATTTATTAACCGTATATTATTAGTTTTTGTCTGTTCCTGCTTGTGGTATTTCCTTATTTGTGCTAATATGTTAATTATTATCTGACTATTGAATTTTGTATTGATTCAGAAAATTTCTTCCCTATTTGAATTTATACTTTATCATGCAAAATAATACATAGTGTTACAGAAAATATCACCCAAAGGAGGCTGTTATGAATACTATAAACTTTGCAAACATTACACCTGAGATTATGGCACTTTCTGATTTATGCACCAGTCACAGTGTAATTGATCCCTCTCTTTATTCGAAATATCAGGTAAAAAGAGGACTGAGGGATGTCAGCGGTGCAGGCGTTTTAACCGGCTTAACAGATATTGCGGATGTCCGCTCCCATGCAATAATTGAGTCGGAATATGTTCCTATTGAAGGACAGCTTTATTATAGGGGAATTGATGTAAAACAGATCGTGCAGGGCTTTATTGAGGATAACCGCTTCGGTTTTGAAGAGGTTACATACCTCCTGTTGTTTGGTATCCTTCCGAACAGAGAAGAGCTTGACTCCTTCCAGAAGCTTCTTACCGAATACCGCTCTCTTCCCACATCTTTTGTCCGGGATATTATAATGAAAGCTCCCAGTAAGGACATGATGAATACTCTGGCAAGAAGCGTCCTTACTCTTTATTCATACGACGATATGGCCGATGACATTTCTCTTCCTAATGTCCTGCGTCAGTCCCTGCAGCTTATTTCACTGTTTCCGCTGCTGTCCGTATACGGATATCAGGCATACAGCCACTATCACGACGGGCAAAGCTTATATATACACACTCCTGACCCGAACCTCTCCACTGCCGAGCTGATTCTGCACCTTCTGCGCCCGGACAGTAAATATACGCCTCTGGAAGCTAAAATACTGGACGTAGCTCTGGTTCTTCATGCAGAGCACGGCGGCGGTAATAATTCTACTTTTACGACCCATGTGGTAACTTCAACCGGCACAGATACTTATTCCTCTGTTGCGGCTTCTCTGGGTTCCTTAAAAGGTCCCAAACACGGCGGTGCCAACATCAAGGTTATTCAGATGTTTGAGGACATGAAGAAGGAATTAAGCGACTGGGAAGATGAAGACGCTGTACGCGGTTATCTGACTGAGATTATCAATAAAAATGCTTTTGATAAATCCGGCCTTATCTATGGTATGGGCCATGCTGTTTATTCCATCTCCGACCCCAGAGCTGAGCTGTTCAAAGGCTTTGTAGAGAAGCTTTCCGAAGAAAAGGGCAGAAAAAAGGAATATATGCTTTACAGTATTGTAGAGAAGCTGGCTCCTGAAGTTATTGCAAAAGAGCGCCAGATTTATAAAGGTGTAAGTGCTAACGTGGACTTTTACAGCGGCTTTGTATACAGTATGCTGGATCTTCCGCTGGAACTTTATACCCCTATTTTTGCAATTGCCAGAATTTCAGGCTGGAGCGCACACCGATTGGAAGAATTAATTAACGCCGGCAAGATTATCCGTCCTGCTTATAAGAATATCTCCAAAATAAAGGCTTACACTAAGATAAACGAGAGAAATTAATTAAATGATTTCATAACAGAAGGAGCTTTTCACAAATAGAAATGTGAAAATGCTCCTTTTTAAGGTATGACTATTCTTTTTGTTTAAATAGACTTATGATAAATAATAATATTACGGCACCAACGATAGATACAATAAAACTCCAGATATTCAAGCCCGTTGCAGGACCCCAGCCGAATATACCGGCAAGCCACCCACCGATGAAAGCACCTACTACACCAACCAGAATATTCATTCCTGCGCCCATCTGGCTGTCTTTTTTCATTATCTTACTGGCTATCCAACCGGATATACCTCCAAGGATAATCCAAACTATAATATTGCTGATTTCCGGCATATCATCACCTTCCTCTCTCGTTTTTTATTTTATCAATAATTTCATTGGCTTTATTAGCAGCCTTTTCTTTTATTTCTTCCCCTTTTTCACTGATTTCGCTCCCCATAACCTGAAGCTTTCCCTTAAGCTCCATCTGGTCGGAGTGAACCATCTTTCCTGTGGTCTCTTTAATCTTGCCGGACCACTGGTTTAGCTGATTATTTATTTTATTATCCATTTTTACTTCTCCTTCCTTATCCTTAGTATGTTATAAAGGGTTGTAAAAAATACAGGAAAAGAAAGGATGATAAATATTTCACGCAAAAATTTAATAATAATTTTATAAATTAATTTTCTGAAAGAAAAATAGCTTGCGGAAGTTTCATTTATATTGCTGTGAAACTCCCACAAGCTATTACATATTCCGAAATCTATCATATCTTTGTGAAGTGATTTCCTCAATGCTTTTTTCCTTATAAGTATGAAGGAATTGAAGGATATCTGCTTTTAATCCATCTGTAATATTCATTATATTCATCAGGTTGACCGGTTCTTCTTCCGGTATAATCTTCTCAATAATATTTAATCCCTTCAAATCCTGAGCAGTTATCTTCATAACCTCCGTAGCTTCAGAAGCCTTCTTGCTGTCTTTCCACAGAATAGAGGCAAAGCCTTCCGGAGAAAGTATGGAATATACCGCATTTTCAAGCATCCACACTTCATTGGCAACCGCAAGAGCCAAAGCTCCGCCGCTGCCCCCTTCCCCTGTTATAATGCTAAGAATGGGGACTTTTAAACCGGACATCTCAAACAGGTTTCTGGCAATTGCCTCACCCTGTCCTTTTTCCTCTGCTTCAATACCCGGAAAAGCTCCCGGTGTATCCACAAAGCAGATTACCGGTCTGTTAAATTTCTCTGCCTGCTTCATAAGCCTTAAAGCCTTACGGTAGCCGGAAGGATTAGCCATCCCATAGTTTCTTCTGACGTTTTCTTTTATGGTACGGCCTTTTTGCAGACCGATAACAGTAACATACATGCCTTCTATTACAGCTATTCCGCCTGTAACGGCACCGTCATCCCTTCCCTGCCTGTCTCCGTGAAGTTCTATGAATTTATTAAAAATACCACTTATAAAATCAAGACTTGTTGGTCTTTCATTGCCTCTTGCTATTTCAACACGTTCCCATGCTGTGAGTTCGGCTGCCATGCTTTCTACTCCCTTTCTCGCCCTTTTTGGAATCCGTAAAAAAATCTTTCATATAGGCGCTGTCATTCAGAATCATAAGTGGAAATTATCTCTTAAGTCCCACATTACCATCCTGAAATTGTTTTAAATGCTATATTTCTGAAACCTGCACGCTTTTGATAAGGAGTGACAAAGTCTGCTTTAATTTATTCCGCTTGACTACCTTATCAATAAATCCATGCTCCAACAGAAATTCAGCACTCTGAAAGCCTTCCGGGAGTTTCTGGCCTATGGTCTGCTCAATTACTCTGGGACCTGCAAAACCGATCAGTGCACCGGGTTCCGCCAGAATAATGTCTCCAAGCATGGCAAAGCTCGCCATAACGCCTCCGGTCGTAGGGTCTGTTAAAACGGGAATATATAAAAGTCCGGCTTCATCATGCTTCTTTAAAGCACCGGCGGTCTTTGCCATTTGCATTAAGGATACGATTCCTTCCTGCATTCTGGCTCCGCCGGAACAGCAAAAGAGTACTACCGGGAGTCTATCCTTTGTGGCCGTTTCTATCATACGGGTTATTTTTTCTCCCACAGTTTCGCCCATACTTCCCATTAGAAAAGTAGAAGCCATGACTCCGATTGCCACTTCCATCCCATCTATGGTTCCTTTGCCGGTAACGATTGCATCATCGAGGCCGGTGGCCATCCGCAGATGATTTAATTTGTCCTCATAGCCCGGGAAGTTAAGCGGATCGCTTACCGGAAGATTAACATCCCATTCCGTAAAGCTTCCGGGGTCCAATACCATGCTAAGCCTGGTCCTGGGGCTGATACGGAAGTAACTGCCGCATATGGGGCAGATATAGTAGTTCTGAACCACATCTTCAAGATAGACTATCTCATTGCACTTATCACATTTATCAAAAAGACCTTCCGGCACCTGTGCATCGTAAAGGGAGTCTTTCCGTTTTTTATCCTGGGTGACTTTTTTTTGCTCACCGTTTACAGCAAGATTCTTTTTAAACATTTCCTTTAACATGATGACCTCTTTCTAAGACAGCTCCTATTGCGTATGATTTGTTGCCTCACAAGTATTTTTCAAACTATACGGCTTCAGACATTTCTTTTCTGTCTTTCAGCAGCTTTTCCACAAAGGCTGTATCTGTATTTCCTTCTTTAAAATCCTCATGATTTATAAGGGTATATAAAAAGTCCAGATTCGTATCAATTCCTTCAATTACAAGTTCGCCAAGCACTCCCTGCATCTTCCTGATTGCCTGCTCCCTGTCATTATCGTGCACCATCAGCTTCACTAGAAGTGAGTCATAGGCAGAAGGAATTTTGTAGCCGGCATAAAGAGCAGAATCCACACGCACACCGTTTCCTCCCGGGAAATGCAAAGAGGTAACCGTACCGGGGCAGGGCATAAAATCCTTAAGGGGATTCTCTGCATTAATTCTGCATTCAATGGCATGACCTTTAATTACCACGTCTTCCTGGGATATGGAAAGAGGCCTGCCTTCTGCAATCTTAATCTGCTCCTTTATCAGGTCAATACCTGTTACCAGCTCGGTAATACCATGTTCTACCTGTATTCTGGTATTCATTTCAATAAAATAGAATCTGTTCTGGTTATCCATAATAAATTCAATGGTTCCCGCATTCTGATAACCCACAGTTTTAGCTGCTTTTACCGCTGCTTCTCCCATTGCTTTTCTGAGTTCGGCCGTCATATGATGGGCCGGTGCCTCTTCAATCAATTTCTGATGTCTTCTTTGAATAGAACAATCTCTTTCACCAAGATGTATCACCTTGCCGTAATTATCGGCGAGAATCTGGAATTCAATATGTCTGGCACCTTCTATATATCTTTCGATATAAAGAGTATCATCACCAAAGGAGTTCTTTGCCTCCTGACCGGCTGTATCAAAAAGCTTTATAAATTCCTCTTCTTTTCTGACGATTCGCATGCCTTTTCCGCCGCCGCCGGCACTGGCTTTAATGATTACGGGATAGCCGATATCCGCTGCAATCTTTAAGCCTTCTTCTGCAGACGCTACCGCCTGTTTCGTTCCCGGCACTACCGGTACTCCCGCTTCAATCATGGTTCTTCTGGCTTCTGATTTGTTGCCCATTCGGTCAATAACGTCTCCTGTAGGGCCGATAAAGATTATACCGCATTTTTTGCAAAGGTCGGAGAATCTGGCATTTTCCGATAAAAAACCAAAGCCCGGATGTATTGCATCTGCACCTGCTGCACAGGCTGCGCTTATGATTCTGTCCATCTTCAGATAGCTGTCTTTTGAAGGTACAGGCCCGATGCAGATAGTTTCATCCGCCAGTTGGGCATGGAGGGCATCTTTATCGACATCCGAGCAGATGGCTACTGTGGATATGCCCATTTCTCTGCAGGCGCGTATTATCCGCACTGCGATTTCTCCTCTGTTGGCAATTAAGATTTTACTAATCATTGCAGACCTCCGTATTTTGCGCTCTTGTGCGCAGAGTATTTTTCATACTAGCAACCATACCTCTTTCAACGCACTTCAAGATTACGCTGAGGATTTCGCAGGCACAAACATGTGTGGTTTATCATAAGCCTGCTTACTATACTATCCAAATAAAAAGCAAAGATTGTTTCTTTCCTAGCTGATTGCAAATATAAGCTCTGCTTCTGCAAAAATCTTCTCGCCGTCATAGGCTTTAGCAGAGGCAACACCAATATTTCCTTTACTTTTTATCAGTTCCACTTCCAGTGTCAGTACATCTCCGGGTATTACCTTATTTCTGAACCTGGCTTTATTTACTCCGCCAAAGTAAGCATTTTTCCCTTTGTTTTCCTCCAGGGAAAGACAAACAACTGCTCCTACCTGAGCCATTGCTTCAATGATTAAAACTCCCGGCATAACCGGCTCCTCCGGAAAATGCCCGATAAAATAAGGCTCATTATAACTTACACACTTTTTCCCCACGGCACGTTTACCGGGTTCCAATTCATCGATTCTGTCAATTAATAAAAAGGGACTTCTTTGGGGTATGATTTTCTTTATCTCATTTATATCTAACATATACTTCCCTGCTCTTTCGCTTCTAAGCTGCCTGTTCAGATTCAATTTCTAAGCTTATAGTGGCTTCAGATATATCAATGCCTGACCGTATTCCACCATATCTTTGTTGTTCACTTCAATGCGTTCTACGATACCGTCATATTCCGATTCGATTTCATTCATAAGCTTCATGGCTTCTATAATGCCAACTGCCTGCCCCTTCTTTACCCTGTCACCTACCTGGACAAAAGGATCACTTTTATCGGATTTGGCTGCATAAAAAGTACCTACCATGGGGGATTTAATGACTAACAGATTTTCATCCTTTTTGGCTTCAGGTACTTCCACGAAAGGAATACTTCCGCTTGTAATAACCTCTGTCTTAATAACTCTATCGCATTCAAGTTCCAGTGATACCTCGTTGTCTTTGTAGCGGAACGCTGTTACATTGCTTGCTGAAACCGCTTTAATCAATTCAAGAATCTCTTCTTTATTCACAGGTTTCCTCCTAATTTCAGGCTTACTGAAAATGCCTTCTACTTCATAAATCAATCATTCTTATATTTTTTTACCAGAAGACTTCCGTTATGCCCGCCAAAACCTAAAGAGTTTGATATGGCATAATTTATCTCTCTGTCTGTTACCGGATTCTTGGCATAATTTAAACCAAGTTCTTCGTCAGGAATTTCATAGCCTGCTGTAGCATGAACATAGTTTTCCAGAACGGATTTCACACATACGATGAATTCCACGGCTCCCGCTGCACCAAGCATATGTCCTGTCATTGACTTGGTAGAATTTACGACCGTATTGTAAGCATGCTCTCCTAAAGCCAGCTTAATAGACATGGTTTCATAAAGATCATTGTGATGGGTACTGGTTCCGTGGGCATTGACATAATCTACATCCTCAGGGCTGATTCCTGCTTCTTTTATCGCCAGTGTCATAGCTCTTGCGGCACCTTCCCCATCGTCAGAAGGAGAAGTAATATGAAAAGCATCACAGGTAGCACCATAACCTGCTATTTCTGCCAGAATAGTAGCTCCTCTGTTAACAGCGTGCTCGTAAGATTCCAATACAACAACTCCGGCACCCTCACCCATTACAAAACCGCTTCTTTCCTTATCAAAGGGAATAGACGCTCTCTTCGGGTCCGTCTGGGTAGTCATAGCTGTAAGTGCTGAAAAACCTGATACTCCGATGGGGCTGATAGCTGCTTCCGTACCGCCTGCTACCATAACATCCGCTTCGTTGCACTGGATGTATCTCATCGCTTCTCCGATGGAATGGGTTCCGGTAGCACAAGCTGTAACCACATTGGTGCATTTTCCTTTAAGACCATACTGGATTGCAACATTTCCGGCAGCCATATTGGATATCATAAGAGGAACCAGTAAAGGAGCAATTCTCTTCGGTCCTTTTTCTAAGAGTTTCGTATGCTCTCTTTCCACTGCCTGCAAGCTTCCGATTCCGGAACCTACGCAGACACCGATTCTGGTAGCGTCTTCTTTTTCCATATCCAGTCCGGCATTTTTAATCGCCTCGCCTGCTGCGGCTACCGCATATTGACAGAAGTCCTCCATACGTTTGGCAGCCTTAGGATCCATATAATCCGCCGCATGAAAGTCCTTTACCTGCGCAGCTAATTTTACTTTATACTCTGTGGTATCAAAATAAGTGATAGGTGCAAATGGAATTCTTTGCTCCTTAATTCCCTGCCAGAAATCTTCTATATTATTGCCGATAGGTGAAATAATACCCATACCGGTTACAACTACACGTTTACTCATTTTAACCTCTTTTCTGAATACATAGTTGAATAATGCCTTACTTCAACCTAACAACCATGCTCTTTCCAATGCGCCTCATGGCATGCTGTCAACATGCTGCAAACCAATATTATAAAAATGCAATGAATTTTCACCAGTATCCATGCTGCAAATACACTTCGAATCAAAAGTAAAAATTGCATTCGTTGATTCTATCTTAAATTCCCATACCGCCGTCTACCGATAATACCTGACCGGTTATATAGGAAGCTTTATCCGATGCCAGAAACACAACGGCCTCTGCAATATCGGAACCTTCTCCGAATCTCTTTAAAGGAATCGTCTCAATTGCCTTAGCTTTGATTTCCTCCTTCAGGTTAACCGTCATATCGGTATTGATATAACCGGGAGCGACAGCATTGACATTAATACTTCTGGAAGCCAGTTCTCTTGCAAGAGTCTTTGTCATTCCAATTACTCCGGCTTTTGCCGCACTGTAGTTTACCTGTCCGGGATTTCCGTGAATGCCGGATATTGAAGAAATGTTAACGATTTTTCCGTATCTTTGCTTTAACATTACGCGGGATGCCTGTTTCAGGCAATAGAAAACACCTTTTAAGTTGGTATCAATTACCTGGTCAAATTCTTCATTACTCATCTTTAATATGAGATTGTCTCTTGTAATTCCTGCATTATTGACCAGGATGTCAAGTCTCTTATATTCTTTTATTATAAAGGCGAACATATTATCTACATCTGTAGAATCAGATACATTTCCTTTTAGCAGAACGGCTTCTCCGCCCTTCTCCTTAATTTCATCGACTGTCTGTCTGGCAGCTTCTTCCGAACCGTTGTAATTTATCATAACAGTGGCACCGTTTTCTGCCAGAGCAAGCGCTATCGCTCTGCCAATACCCTTGCTTGCGCCGGTTACCAGTGCAATCTTACCCTCTAGCATGTAATGCCTCCTTTAATTTCTCTAAATCCGCTGTTTTTTCTATATTAACAACCAGTGCTTCCTTTTCTATCTTCTTTAAAAATCCTGCCAGTGTCTTTCCCGGGCCGATTTCAACAAAAAGGTCGACTCCCTCTGCCAAAAGAGTACGTACACACTCTTCCCATCTGACAGATGAATATACCTGGCGGGAAAGGCTATCCCTGATGGTATCTCCAGTCCTTACAACCTTAGCATCCACATTTGCCGTATATGGAATAACCGGCGAATTTACATTAACTGCTTTTAGTTTTTCTAAGAGAGCTTCTCCTGCTTCCTTTAACATAGGGGAATGAAAGGGTCCGCTGACATTCAAGGGAAGAACCCGTTTAGCTCCCGCCTTTGTCAACTCTTCGGATATCTGTGTAAGCGCTTCTTTCTCTCCCGATATTACGGTCTGCCCCGGGCAGTTATAGTTGGCTATTCCAACAGCACCCTGACCCTTTGCCAAAACCTCTTCTATTACCTTTGTATCAAGGCCAAGAACTGCTGCCATACCACCCTTGCCTTCCGGAACGGCACTCTCCATCAATTCTCCTCTTGCCTTTACAAGCGGAATTCCTTCTTCAAAGGATATGGCGCCTGAAGCGATGACAGCCGGGTATTCACCGAGGCTAAGACCTGCATAATAATCCGGCAGAAATTCAAGTTCTTTTACCGCAGCCAGCATGGCTAAACAGGTTACCGCCATGGCAGGCTGGGTATATCTTGTGATGTTTAACAGAGGATTTTCTTCAAAACAAAGATTTTTTATGTCCATACCAAGCAGTTCTTCTGCTTTGTCATATGTTTCTTTCGAAGTTTTAAAATTTTCATAGAAATCTTTTCCCATGCCGGCATATTGAGCGCCTTGACCCGGAAATATAAAAGCTGTTTTACCCATAGGTCTTATAACCATCCTTTTTTGATTGCACTGACAGCTTCCGTAATCATTTCTTCCATAATCTCTTTACAGGACTGTTCTTTGGATACAAGGCCGGCTATCTGTCCTGCCATAACGGAACCTTCCGTAATATCCCCTTCCATTACCGCTTTTCTCAAAGAACCAAGGGTTAAAAGCTCTAATTCCTCGAAGCTCTTTCCTTCTTGTTCTAGTTTCAGGTAATTTCTGGTCATATTATTGCGCAGAGCTCTTACCGGGTGTCCGGTGGAGCGCCCTGTTACAATAGAATCAATGTCTTTGGAGCCAATAATACGCTTTTTATAATTATCATGTACAATGGATTCATGGGATACTACAAAACGTGTTCCCACCTGGGCTCCTTTTGCACCAAGCATTAAAATTGCTGCCAGACCTCTGCCGTCACCAACTCCGCCCGCTGCTATAACAGGAATAGAGACTGCATCCACTATCTGCGGAATTAATGCCATGGTTGTCAATTCCCCTATATGTCCTCCCGCTTCGCAGCCTTCCGCTACCAGCGCATCTGCTCCGCTTCGCTCCATCCTCTTTGCCAGTGCCACGGAAGCTACTACCGGAATTACGATGATTCCGGCAGCCTTCCAATCTTTCAGATATTTCTCCGGATTGCCGGCTCCTGTTGTTACTACGGGAACCTTTTCCTCTATGACTACCTGAGCGACCTCTGGAGCATTGGGGCTTAGAAGCATAATATTAACGCCAAAAGGCTTATCTGTTTTCTCTTTTGCTTTTCTGATTTCATTTCTGACAACGTCTGCGGGGGCATTTCCGGCAGCAATGATTCCAAGCCCCCCTGCCTCTGATACTCCGGCAGCCAGATTATGTTCAGCAACCCATGCCATACCGCCTTGGATAATTGGATACTTTATATGGAGCAGGTCACAGATATTTGTATGCAATGCCGACTCTTTTTCCATTTATTCCACACCCTTATTCTTAAGATAAGTAATCAAGTCTCCTACTGTTTCCATGGTATTTAAGTCTTCGGAAGGAATTTCAATGTCATATTCCTCTTCTACTGCCATGATTAATTCAAAGAGCTCCAGGGAATCTGCTCCCAGGTCTTCTTTAAATGATGAACTTTCGCTGATTGTGCTGCTCTCTACTGTAAGCTGTCCTGCAATGATTTCAATAATTTTTTCTAACATATTTTCCTCTCATTCGCCGCTCATTAACTATTCTGGCGGCATTATTAATTTTTATTTTTTAGTAACTTATCTGCATTTTCTTTAAAGCGCGTTTGATAAATTTTCTCCTCTTGATGATTACAAGAAGGAGTCCGATGATTACTATAAGTGCAGCAATTACTGCTGATATCAATTTAAAGATATTCGAAATACCACGTTTGAATACGCGAATGGAAAAACCGAATTCAGAACTGTCTTTACTTTCTGTCTGATTAATGTCCTCGCTCTTTTCGTCAAAGTCTTTTGAAAACTCTTCCATGTGGTTCATAAAAATGCTGTCACTTGGGTTTTCTTCTTTTTTATAAATTGATTTGATGTAGAAATATGCTCTCTTAAAGACATTTCCTTTTCTGTTCCTGATATCTCTTTCTGTGAAATTCTCATTTAATGCGGCTGCATCCAGTTCGCTTAACATGTTGATAAGTGTCTGTTCATTCATACTGTTACCTCCCAATTCCTGTACATATCTCAGTCCATCAGACCCCAGGCAGTTGCACGCCTTTTCTTTTTACATCGGCCCTTCTATCCATCTTAATTTCTGGTCAAAGGTAAGCTTCATTTTACTTCGCAGTCTTGATAACCGGCTGTCAATAGCTGTGACACTCATCTTCATGGCTTTTGCTATATCCTTTGAGGATTGCAGATAATAGTACCTGCGCAAGACTAACTCCCTGTCTTTTTTGTCCAGCTCCTTGATTATTTCATTTAAGAGGTTAATATCCTCTTTACGAAATATCTGATTTTCTACATTTTGACTTTGGTCAACGTAGTACTGGGCAATATCCGAAAAGTCATCATTGTACTCCATTCCTTCTCTGCGGCTTAAGTCCCGAAGCTTATTTATTGCAGTGTTTCGGACAATTACCTTTAGATATGTTTTTAAGGAGGCTTTCTCCATGTCATAACGCTCAATATGCTTCCATAGCTTCATGTAGGTATCATTAACACACTCTTCAATGTCTTCCCATCGTCCGCCCAGAATCGTACCCGCAATATGGATCAAAAGCCTTTCATACTTTTCAGACAACTTTAATAAACCTATATCATTCTTTTCATAAAGCAGGTTTACTATTGCCTCATCCTTCAAGTTATTAGCCTCCTTTCACATGCTCCCATACTAATACACGATAAAAATAATAATCTTGCAAAATATTTTTAATTTTTTTCTAAAGCTGTTTCCGTATAGTTATTGCTGCCATTCCATAACAGCCATTCCGTATAGCCGGCATCATAGACCGCTTTAATCTGCTCTCTTATTTCAGCCTTTCCATAGTCAATATGGTGCTTTACCCAGGTTGCCGTAAAGTCCTGGAGCCAGGGCCGTACAACTGCCATCTTCTTCCCGGTCGTTTCATCCTTTTGTAATGCTTCCTCTGATTTCTTCAGAGCTGCCAGAATTGTCTCGTAGGGCTTCGTATCGGGATAGGAAATTCCAAAGGAGCCTTCTCCATAATGAGAGGGATATATCATGGGGCAGATATAATCCAGGTACTCTGCCATTTTTACATAGTCCTGTCCTACAATTTCAGCATCTATCTTACTGTCTATAATAGTGCCAAAAACATCGGCTGACACCTTTACACCAAGAGGTTTTAAACTGTCACAGGCATATTTGGTAAATTCACTGATGGCTTCAGTCTTAGTCTTCCCCTTTCCATCTGCTCCAAAATCCACCTGTTTCATGCCTGAGTCTGTAGAAAAACGGATATAATCATACTGAATTTCATCAAATCCTAAATCTGCCGCCTCTTTTCCGATATCCACCAGGTAATCCCATACTTCCTTTTTATAAGGGTTGACCCAACGGTCGCCGTTCTTATCCTGAAAGACACTGCCGTCCTTCTTCTTAAGGCACAAATCTTTCCTTTTCTTAGCCAGCAGCGGGTCCTTAAAAGCAACTACTCTTGCTATCAGATAGATGTTTTCCTCTTTTAACTTCTTTATAAGCCCAGGCATATCATTTATATAAGCTGTGTCCGCTCCAATTTCTTTTGCCAGAGGCTGGTCCATCTTATAGGTAATCTCCCCGTTGTCATTCTTAACATCGATAACCATCGCATTAATCTCTGTATCATCCGCCAGGGAGATTAAATCTTTCATGTAAGTTGACATGCCTGCTCTGTAGCCGGATACATAAATTCCTTTAACTGCTTCGGCTTCTGCGTTCGTTTCTGTCTCAGTATTTGTTTCCGTCTCAGTTTCAGTTACTGTTTCTGAGTCTGACACCGGCTGCTTACCTGCGCTGGTACCTGATCCATCTGTCGATTCTGTATCCCCCTGCTGCTGATCCTTACTGTCTGTATTCGATTTTTCGCCGGAGCCCGGCTCGGCTGGTGTCACCGGTTTTTGAATAGTATCATCAAGGGGCTTTTGATTATTATCAAATACTTCATGAGAGGCTGTATTATCCGCTGCCGCATCCTCACTGCTGCCGCCCTCTGCATTATCTTTATTATCTTGCAGCAACTCCTTATTTGCATCTTTTCTGTTAATAACAAGACCGTGAATATTTACCACATGAAAATATTGTAAAACAGGTATGGATATTAGTAAGGCAAACACCAGAATACCCGTTGCTGCTATCCACCGTTTTCTCCTTTTTCTGTTATTCCTGCTTCCATCTTTTTCGTATTTAATGTATATGTCTTTTTTCTTCATATTTGTCCTTTGTTATCCTCCCGTTATACCCCTTAAATAATTTTTATATATTTTATTAATTTGTTATCAGCTCTTTAAATTTGGCAGAAAATATAATTGCTGTTTATTTCCTTCTTTTATTATATCGCTCCTTCGAGAGCTTTTCATTATATTTTCTGTTTTTCTTATCAGAAACATACACAACAATTCAAGTTATCTTTTGAATATAAACTCCGGACTTTTATGAGTATTATCCGGCATTTACCCTGCATTTTAAGTATTTTAATTTGACACTTTCTTAATATAGAGATATAATTTTTATAAAAATAATAGTTACTAATGTTACCAATTGCATTTCAGGGGGGAGAGATATAAATATGTCTTTTAATGACCGTCTTAAATTCTTGCGCCAGAAATTCAAGTTAACACAGGGAGAGCTGGCAGCAGTCATTGGTATAAGACCCAGTGCCGTTGCAAATTACGAAGCCAAAAGAAATGAACCTTCTTTTGATAAACTTATAGCCTTATCCAATTACTTTAAAGTATCCTGTGACTATTTGTTGGGAGTCTCTGATAACACTCTGCGTATCGGTTATGGTGACTTTGTGAATGAAACTGCTGATTTTATCAAGAGGTATAATGAACTAACTCCTGATAATAAAGAAGAATTACATAATTATTTAGATTATTTACTATATAAACAAGACCAGTTACAATAATTAAGTTTGTTGTTAAAAAAACAGTATGGTTTCTGACGAAAACCATACTGTTCATGATATTGTTTCACTGCTACGAAACAGTCTCTTAATTAAAATATTATTATAATTCAAATTTTGCTATCAGATTAGAAAGGTCAGCCGATACATTCTGTAGTTCTTTTGCAGAAAGGGATATATTATTAAGTCCTTTGTTCTGACTTTCCAGGGAAGCGGTTATCTCTTCCGTAGCCGCACTGGATTCCTGTGCAACAGAGGAAATATCACTGATTAGTTTCACTGTTTCCTCTTTTTTCTCATGGACTGCTTTCATATCTGATTCAATTACCTGCAATTGCTCCAATGCTGCATATACTGCATCTACAATGCTTCTAAAGGATTCGCCTGCCTCCCTGGAAGCCTCGTTGGTAAGGCCTACTGTCTGTACTCCCTTATCCATGATATCCACGGTTTGAGAAAAGGCCAGCTTAACATCCTTTGAAATATTCTCTATTTCTCCGACGGAGTGGGTAGTCTGTTCTGCTAATTTACCTATCTCTTCTGCAACTACACCAAAACCCCTGCCCTGCTCACCTGCTCTTGCGCTTTCGATTCTGGCATTAACCGCAAGCAGATTAGTTTGGTCTGCTATTGCCTTAATAACGGATGTTACATTTACGATTGTTCCAAGCTTAACCGCCAGTTCATCAAGTTTATCCTTTATCTCACCAATGACCTTACCATTGCCGTCCACCTGATTATGAAGTTCCTTCTGGCACAGGCTTCCCTGCTCACTTACAAGTTTAATATTTTCCATGCTTTTTTGTGTTGCAGCCAGGTGTCCATAAAGGGAATTAATCTTATCGGCAAGAACATTCATATTATCCAATCCTGACTGGGAATCATCTGCTAATCCCGCTGCCCCGCAGGCCAATTCCTCTGAAACCTTTGATATTTCCATCGCAAGACGGGAATTTTCATCCATGGAAGTATTTAATTCATTGACATTCCCCAGTACCTGCAAGGAATTCTCTTTGATTCCTTTTACCAGTTGAACCAGATTCTCTCTCATCGAGTCCAGGGCAATGCTGATATCGCCAATCTCATCCTTACTCTGTATCCTTGCACTCTTTCTAAAGTCGCCCGCCGCATATTGCTTTATATTATTCGATATCAGCGAGACAGGCTTTAGTAATCCATTTGAAAACAGAACGCCAAGGAGGCCTGATATCACTATAATAATAAGGGTAACCATTCCCATGATAAAGGAAGAAGACTGAATTTCGGAATACATCGATACCAGTGATATGCCAATATTTAAGGCGCAGGCCTCCTGGTTATATTCAAACTCTGTGGAAATGTTATAAACTGTGGTCCCGTCAGGCATAGTCAGCATACTTCCGGTCGCGGCAGTTTTTTTGATTTCTTTTCCTCCATTGCCGCCGACTGTTGCTGAGGATACTCCATCCACATCATTTTCGGAATCACCTAATATCTTATCATCTGTCAGGAAGACTTCCGATTTAGAGTTTGACAATGAAATATATGTAATATTTCCGTTTCCCTCTTCTTTTATTTCTTTAAACATTTTTTGCATGTCTGTTAGATCTGAAATATTATTTTTTATCAGTTCTCTCTTAATTGTAGTTATAAGGGTTTGCCCGTCACTTTTCATCTGAACAGTGACAGCCCTCTTCATTACAAAAAAAGAAACAGCCATATATGACAGACCGCAGATAATTACCAGTAATACAATAAAGAAACTAATTTTCTTACGCAACGATAACCGCACTTTTTTATCCTCCCTTTACATTAATTTTACCTACGAATTAATATAAAATCAAGATAATTCTCCTATATTTATCATAATCATACTTTATTCGACATATAATACAAAAAAAGGAAGAGCTGTTGCAAAAATAAAGTCCTGCGGAGCATGACTTACCTCACACACCGGCAGACATCTGACATGATTTGTATGCTAAAATCGTACATAAAATGTTCGCTTATAGCATACAAATCATATCATCTGTCCGCCAAAAAGTGCATTATGGCAAGTCAAGCTTCGCAGGACCTGATTTTACGGCAGCCCTAATAGTAAAGCTTCAAAAAATATGAAACTTTTAAGCTATTCGATTAAATCAAATGATTGAATCAAGCGCTTGCTTTAAATCCGCAATCAGATCTTCCGCATCTTCGATTCCAATGGAAAGTCTTAGGGTATCGTCATAGACACCGGCTTTTTCTCTCTCCTCTGCCGTCTGGCCGAAATGAGTGGAAGTAGCGGAATGTACGATCAGAGACTTGGCATCTCCTACATTTACCATGTAGTCAAATACTCTTACTTTCTCCAGCACTGTCTTAGCTGCTTTTAATCCGCCTTTTAAGCGTATGGACAGGATAGCTCCCGGTCCCTTGGGAAAATACTTCTTAGCCAGTTCGTAGTAAGGGCTGTCGGAAAGGCCCGGATAATTAACTGCAAGTACCTGAGGATGAGTGCTCAAGAACTCTGCCACCTTCTTTGCATTCTGAGTATGGCGCTCCATACGAAGAGAAAGGGTCTCCATTCCCTGTAACAGATAGAATGCGGAAGTAGGAGAAAGATGGGAGCCTAAATCTGTCAGGTAACGTATTCTTAACCTCTTAGTAAAGATTGAACGATTAAGTTCAGCTTCCCCGATAGAATTCTTGTATTCCTCATAGAAAGATTCGAATTGAGGGAATTTGCCGTTAAACCAGTTAAAGCCTCCTTTTTCCACTACAAGCCCTACGATAATGGTACCGTGACCGGACAGATATTTAGTAGCAGAATAGCAGATAATATCCGCACCATAATCGAAAGCTCTTAACAGATAAGGAGTAGCAAAGGTATTGTCAATAATTAAAGGAATTCCGTTTTCATGGGCAAGGTCAGCCACTGCCTCAATATCTACGATATTCATGCCCGGATTTCCAAGGCTCTCTATGTAAATTGCCTTTGTCTTTTCATTGATGACCTTCTTATAGGATTCGATGTCATTCTCATCCTCTACAAACCTTCCCTGTATGCCATATTCCGGTAATATCTTATTTAAGAGAGTAGTACTTCCGCCATAAAGGGTCTGAACAGCAACTATTTCATCTCCCGCTCTGGCAATGTTCAAGAAAGTATTTGAAATGGCTGCCATTCCGGAGCTTAAAGAGAGGGCTGCACTTCCCCCTTCCAGTGACGCAATTCTTTTCTCAAGGACATCATTGGTAGGGTTTGAGAAACGCACATAGGAATGCCCTTCTTCTGAGTATTCAAATAATCTGGTACAGCGGTCAAAATCTCCCAGTTCAAAGGCTGCCGTCTGGTAGATGGGAACCGCCTTTGAGCGGTAATGTTCTGCCGGATTATATCCCGCATGGAGCTGTCTGGTCGTAAACCCAAGTGAATTGTCCTTATATGCCTCATAACTCATATTGATACCCTGCCTTTTTATATAAATATTTTTCTAATGTCCTTAGTAATACATCTGCCACCAATGCGATACCGGCGCAGAAAATGGTGCCCCAGATAATTTTATAAGAGTTCATGGTACGCAAGCCGTCAAATAAAATCCTGCCCAGCCCTCCGGCATGTATAGTTGCGGCAATGGTAGCAATTCCTATGGTTGAAATAACTGCCAGATGAATTCCCGCCATAATGACCGGCAGCGCAAGAGGAATCTGAATCTTAAAGAGTCTCTGCCAATCGCTCATTCCCATACCTTTCGCAGCTTCCATCACCGCCGGGTCCACACCCCGCAAGCCTGAAATATTATTGCGAAGCAGCAGGAACTGGTTATACAGTACCAGCACAAAGATGGCCGTCTTTTCCCCAATCCCCATCACCGGAATCAGCAAAGAAAACAGTGCCAGACTTGGTATGGAATACACTACTCCAAATACCTGAAGGATAATATTAGAGATAAGCTCTGACCGTATTACCAGTATGGTAATTGCAAAGGCCAGAATAACAGACAGTGCCAAAGTGATTCCGACAATCTTCAAATGCTCTGTGAGGGCAGTAAAGAGTTTATCATGATATTTTAAGAAATACTCAAACATCAAATCCCTCCCCCGTCTGTGATAAAATACTGCTTGCTTGCCGAGCGGATTAACGACTCTACAAATTCGTCGGCCGGATTCTTAATAATCGCTTCCGGTGTATCAAACTGCTTTACCTGACCTTTATCCATAATTAAAACCCTTGTACCCAGCTTAAAAGCTTCATTAATATCATGGGTAACAAACAGAAAAGTCTTTTTGGAAGCCTCATGTATCCTTAGAAGTTCATCCTGCAGCTTTTCACGGTTAATGGCATCAATTGCACCAAAGGGTTCGTCTAAGAGCATCAGGGAAGGGTCTGCCGCCAAAGCTCTTGCCAGACCGATTCTCTGCTGCTGCCCTCCTGATAGCTGGGCCGGATATCTATCTTTAAATTCCTTATACTCCAGATTCACAAGACGGAATAATTCTTCTTCCCTTTTCCGTATCTTTTCCTTATCCCATCCCAGAATCTTTGGTACAGTAGCGATATTATTATAGATTGTCATGTGAGGAAATAAACCTACCTGCTGAATTACATATCCGATACTGCGTCTTAGCTTTACCGGGTCCATCTCCTGTATGTTCTGACCGAATAATCGTATCTCTCCGCTGTCTGGGTCGTAGATACGGTTGACCAGCTTTAAAAGCGTGGTTTTACCGCAGCCGGAGGTTCCAAGGATAGTTACCAGCTCGCCTTCCCTGATGCTTAAATTCACCTCATCCAGGGCCTTATAGTTAGCTCCTTTAAAGTGTTTGTTTATATGAATAAATTCAGCAGTGATGCTCATTCTATCATCCCTCATTTCCTACACATGGTTTTCTTATATTAGTTCTGCGCCTGCACTCGTCTGTTAAGCTTTAGTGATTTCGTGGGGCAGCCTTGCACGCAGATTCCGCAGCCGACACATTTTGACTGGTCTGCCTGAACTTTCTTTTCTTTTGTAAATACTTTAAAATGACAGGTCCTGATACATTTGCCGCAGGATATACAACGATTGTCATCAAGATCAATTACATAATTGGTTTCGGGCCAGAAGCCCAGACTGCCTCGTCTTTCCTGCCCCCGGAAAAGGTAGCAGCAGTCATCACAGCAGTTGCAGATACCGTTGGGGTTTACCGTGTGCATCAATCTGTCCTTATCTGATTTTATGACAATCGCTTTGGCAGTTTCCTTATCAATTTGCTCCGATAACCCTCTGTGAGCAAAGGAGTTAATACCGTTCTTATAGGTAATGCAGGTTCTGGTGGGCAGCCCGCAATCCCCTTTCAGGCTCCTGCAATCGCAGAAGTTAAGGTATACCGGCCGGTCCTGCCCTTCAATAAAGGAGAGTACCTCCTCCAGAGGCATGATGATGTCCGAGGTCGGCCTGACATTCTTATCCTGAGACAGTCCATTATAATAGGCATCAAAGTACCAACTATCCAAAGCGTCCCTTCCCTCTTTCGGGAAACTTCTATAGGTATCTGTCTCTGAAATCGAGAAAATATCCAGCCTTCCATAAAAGTCTGAGAGCTTATACAGCCCACTTTTTTCGTCCGCAAGGGATATAATCCCTCTCTTATAGCTATTTCGGATAAACTCCTTTGCCTGCCCTATTTTAAGCTCCTCAACCTCTGCCGTTGTAAAGGTATCCTTTTCTATCCTGCTTATAAAATCAATCTCCTCCTTGGTAAACATCTGCTCCAAATAAGGATAGGCAGCCTCCGGTACCTGAAATTTTTCAATAAAGGACTGGCTTATCATGGTTACCCCTTTCGCAAGTATCAAACTTTCGCAATCATTAAACTTTCATATATAAGCACTTTGCTTCTTCCCTATTTACTTAATGGAATCGTAGAATTCCTTTGCTACATCTTCGTACTCCTGCTTATCAACATCCACTTTAGCATTTAAAGCAGTAATGGTCTTTGTATCTATCTTGGCATCAACAGCATTTAAGACATCTGCGATATCGGGATTTGCATCCAGAATATCTTTTCTGACAACAGGTGCGATATTGTAAGGAGGCCATACGTATTTATCATCCTCCAGCAGAGTATAGGTTGCTGAATCCACTAACTGTCCTTCTGTCGTATAAGCTACGGCTACATCTGCTTCGTCATTCTTTAATACCTCGTACTTCAAACCATTGTCATAAACCTTGGAGGATTTCCAGTTAAAGTCACCATACTTGGCAGTTAAAGCAGGGATTCCGTCTTCTCTGGTATCAAATTCACCCTGAGAAGCAAACCTTAACTTATCTGCATTCTTTTGTAAGTCTGAGATAGTCTTGATTCCATATTCAGTGGCTGCCTTGGTGGTAATTACAAGTCCCTGGCCGTCATTTGCCTGAGCATAATCAAGCCATACCAGGTTGAATTGTTTCTCATATTCAGCTTTTACCGTATCGTATACTTTCTGTGGGTCTGTTTCTAAGGGAAGCTTTAACACGGAGAGCAGTCCGGTACCGGTATATTCAGGGTATAAATCGATATCACCGCTGACTAAAGTCGTATGTACCACAGCGCTTGCCAGATTAAATACTCTCTCTACCTTATAGCCCTTATCTTCAAGAGCCAGGGCATAAATCTCTGCCAGCAGTAGATTCTCTGTAAAATCCTTGGAACCGATTTTTATTACGGTATCTTTTTTACTGTCGTCTGCCGCTTGTGTGGCTTCCGGTGTTCCTGATGTATTATTCGTATTGGTGTTTCCGCTATTTTTTGAGCAGGCGGCAAAGGATGCCACTACTAAAATAACCGCTAACAAAAATGATACTCTTCTAAAAACAGAATGCTTCATATATTCTCCTTTTCCGCCCCTACTTAGGGGCATCCCTGCTTAGGGACATCCTTCCGCCGGCATCCCTTTTTCAGGATCATTCCATATTCATATTTTAAGATTTATTTTCCAGGATTCTTATACCTGGTAATTCTATGGTCCAGTAAATTAAGTAAATATCCTGATAACAGAGAAAGTATGGCAACACTGGCTCCTCCGATTATCAATAAGTCAGACCTCATAAGTCCCAATCCGGTAAAGATAAGGCTTCCAAGACCTCCTGCTCCGATATAAGCCGCCAGAGTAGCACTGGCTATTACTTCTACCACGGCCGTCTTAATTCCCGTAAATATCAGGGGAAATGCCAATGGAAACTTCACTGTAAAAAACATTCTCCATTTTCCCATTCCCATAGCATAAGCTGTCTCCAGAACAGGTGCGGGCAGCGTCTGAAAGGCAAGGATAGTATTTATTAAAATCGGGGGTATGGCAAGAACTGCCAGGGCTGTTACGGCGGGCTTTATTCCTGTGCCCATTATCGGTATACAAAGTATCAGAATGGCAAGGCTGGGTATTACCCTGAGTGTTCCGAATATTCCTTTGAACAGCTTTGTAAGGCCCCTACATCGCGTACTGAATATCCCAAGAGGAATAGCAATAACCATTGCAAATATGATGGAAATCAGGCTTATATCAATATGTTCCAGTGCTAATTTCAAAACACCATTCCAATTATGTATCAAATATTCCAGAATTGGCTGCATGTAGTACCTCCTTTCTTTTTAATTCATACTATTTTTATATGAATAATATGTATTTAAAGACATAGTAATGCAGAAAACAAAAAATGTCAATCATTAAATTGTATAATATTTTATCCGGCACTTATTTTAAAATATCAAAAAACTACCAACTGATATTGTCAGCCGATAGTTTCTTATTATATGTATCACAGTTGCTCGTCCGCTTCATTGTTTCCTAATCAAATTGAACTTTTTCAATATTAAATTGTGAATTGATAATTAACCATAACTGCGGATTATAAAGAGTTATGTTCCAGATACCCGAACCGTGGAGGTTATATTTAATCACCAGATCTAATAATGCATTTATAGTTCTTGCATCTATAAACCAGACAATATGCTGGGTATTATTATAATTATATATAAAATATGGCGTTTGAGACAGTGAATCAAATTCTATCGCTACATTATGAACACGAGCCAAATTAACAGCACTATCATAAGACAGAACATTAATATTTGATAATCCAGGCAGAAAGGGCAGCTCCCACTCATAGCCAATCGTAGGAATTCCTATAATTATTTTATCAGGCGGTATAAATGCATTGACATACTTCAAAAACTCATCTAAGTTATGAATTGAACTAATAGGAGCCGGCGGATTTATGTTAGTTGCCCATTGATAATTCATAAAAATAATATTTTGTGACAGCTGATTTATAATAGAATAATCTACTTTTTCAAAGCTGACGCTTTCACCAACATTACTGATACTCGGGTCTATTGTTACAAATACTAAGTATCCCTCACTATTCAAACGCTCAGTAACCAGTGTGAAGAAGGAATTATATAAATTTATATTCGTAATGTCCACATATTGAAAAGAAAGATTAACTCCTTTGTATCCTTTGCCCCTCAGGATGCTTAAGAGATTTTCTATATATTTGTTTTGAAAGGATTGGTTTAGTAATAAATCATACTCAATGGTAATATTGGCTCCGCCGGTAATAGTTAATGTAGTTAATAACAGCAGCGGCATTACTCCATATGACTTTGTAATTTCAATAATTAGGGAATCATCATCATAAGAAATTATTTCTCCCTCTCTTGAAGCCGTGTAATTTAAAATTGATAGATACGTTAAATAAGGCAATGTTTTTCTTAGAATACCTTTATCAATTCTTGGAACTGTGTTGCCATGTATCGTTATATTTCCCTTTTTATTATAGCTTATCACTAATGTTTCTCCAGGAAATAGATATTTTCTATCCGAAAGAAACGGATTATTCATGAGCAATTGTATAATAGAAACATTAAATGATTCCGCTATGCTTAATAAACTATCCCCTTCTTTAACGGTGTAAACGATATCCGGAATTGCTATAACTATCGATTGACCCACAACTAATCCATTTGTATTTTCCAGTCCATTGTCCTGTAATAACTTTATTATTGTTATTCCATAATAATCTGCTATCGATTTTATTGTTTCGCCGGGTTGCACAACATGTATTACCATAAAAACCTCAATTAGTAATTTATTAGAATATATGATTAACAGTCTTGCAACATCCGCATTATTCTTAATTTGGCACCTAACAGCCCCATAAACTGCTGACAAAAATCATTTTCCAAATCGACCGGCAGGGATAACCTGCCGGCTGATTATCTGTCAATTGATAAATAATTACCTATACCCATGCTTTTATCTTTCAAAGCATTAGTGTATAATCTATGTATTTAATCAGATTAAGGAGTTTTACATATGGAAATTATAAAGTCACTATTCTTTTTTATATTAGCAGGAATTTTTGAAATTGGCGGCGGTTACCTTATTTGGCTGTGGCTGCGTGACGGAAAAAGCCTATGGTATGGTATCATAGGCGGAGCAGTATTAATTCTATACGGCATTGTTCCGACACTTCAGCCGCCAAATTCTAACTTCGGCAGAGTCTATGCAACTTACGGAGGTATCTTTATCGCTTTATCCATCTTGTGGGGTTGGTATATTGATGGTATCCGTCCGGATAAGTTTGATTTAATCGGATGCTTTATTGCACTAATAGGTGTTAGTATTATTATGTTTGCACCCAGAGGTTAATTTCTTATTTTAATTTTGGGTACAAAAAACCACCAACTAATATTGATAGTTGGTGGTACAGATGCAATAAATTAATTTAAAGTATATGTCAGAATTGCTCTATTCTACTAGGCTTTTCCACAGCAGAATTTGTATTTTTTGCCGCTGCCGCAAGGACAGGGATCATTTCTTCCTACCTTTTTATCTTTCACAATTGTATTAGACTTTTTCTGCTCCAGATAAAGTTCTTTTCTTCTCTCCTGAGATAAGAGGCTGTCCCATACAGGAAGCTCATAGAGCCATTCCGCTTTTGCTTCAACCATATTACGGTATAGCTTTTCTTTATCAAATCCAAGATTTACTACTGTTGTCTCTTCCATTTCTTCGATGGGATTTTCTTTTACAAGGCTTTCATTGATACCATCTAAGAACCCTGTCATAAGAGAGATTGTAGTTCCATATTTTTCAGCAAGCTCAGCTACTGTTCCTTCTACCACTACTTCGGGCTCAGCAAGAATCTTCTCATAAATTCCCTGCTCCACACTAAAATAATTTCCCCAGAAAAGCTGTCCTTCTTTTTTGTTTGTGTCGAGTGCATATGCGAAATCTCTCCACTCTGTTAATAAACTCATTGTTTTACCTTCCTTTATTAAACTTTTGATTCTCTATAGATTTTTTACATAATCTTTTTTATTTATGTATAATCTTAGAAATACTGTATCATACTATAGTTAATCTAATTCCAATCCGAACTAGATTAAGGTACCATCAACTCGTTGGACCCCCCCTCCAGCAAGAGGATGTCCACCTTGTGCAGGTTTCTGCACAGCCAATACCAAAGAAAAGTTAAATACTTATCCTCCCCTTTTTAATGGAACCCCTGTGGCAAAGGCGTCATGGGGGTTTCGTTTTTTCTGAAGCCCTTATAAAATCTAGGCTTTCAGCGTTTTTACCCTTTTATGACACAAAGACTATTTTAGCATAAAAATAGTTTATACGCAACTTATACGCAAGTTTTTATTTTTATAATTAATCAACAAATTATTTATCCTCTATATAATTTAAAACATCAGTGCACCATTCTTCTAACAAGTTACTAATTGCACAACCAAAAATTTCCGTGTGCATATGGTAATGTTTATCTAACTGTAATTGAGATTCCTTTTGTTCTTTTAATAATTTTTTTATTTGCTCTTTATTATTACTCTGATTAAACATTTTCTTGCTTACTGCTTTGAAACATATATTTAGAAAATAATAAAGATATGCCAAGTTGATAACGAGATACCTGTCCAACCTGTACACATTATCATCATTCCTCATTCTCATGTATTCTTCTGTATCTAACACTAGATTATTCAAATCCAAATCATACATTTGGAAGCCTAAACTCTTTCCATTATATATATAACAAGTTGCTCCATGATGTACTACATTATCTCTGATATTCTTAATTGATTGAAACCAATTACTTGATAATATATATTTATCAAAGTCTATATTATTCTTCATCACATCACTAAAATATGCAAACTTACCTTCTAGTTTAGCACCTTCTGTCTCCGGAAAAATCGCCTTAATTAATTCAACAGTATAATCAATAATTGAACGATATTTTATATATATAAACTCTACATCTATACCTTGATATATCTTTTTACGTTCTTTTAAGAATATGTTTTCTGATTCTTTTTTTTCCAAATCTTCAACATAGAATATATTTTCTATAGTATAAAAAATTTTTTTTAGATCTTGTCTTATACTTTTTAGAATGTTTTTTACATTTTTTCTTTGTGCTGTTAATTCGATATATTGATTAATTTCTATAAATATGTTACTTAATGATTCTATTCCAATTTGACTCTTAAACCATTTTAAGATATATTCGTCATTTTTATAGACTATATTTGCCACCCTCATTTCATTTGCATTTTTATAATTTCTTGTTATATCTTCAACTAATTTTTTATAACCCCTATTAATCAAAATTTCATGTTCACTAATTATATCTTCAGAAAGAAATGGGGTAAAAATACTGCTACCTTCGAGTGTACTGAATCCTATACAATTTGAAATATTATAAAAAATCAAATCCATACTCAATAAATTTATAGCTATTTCCATATAGCATTGATTCTCATATTCAAATATATTTTCCATCGGTTGGCTATAGATAGATTTTATATCAACCACTACCTTTTTTTTAACAACTTTTTCATTCAGCTTCTTTTCAAAAAAACTATTATCAATTTGACTCATGCACATAGATATTATATTTCTAAGAATATCTTCTACTTCTATCTGTAACTTAAATTGAATAGCAACATTTAATCTATCGTAGATAAATAAATATCGCATAAACCAATCATCAGTCAATAATAAAAGACTAATAATTCTTTCATTGGGATAGTATCTGCAAGTACATTCAAATTGTCTGCTGTATTTTCTATTAGTAAACACCCATTTTTTATTAATTATATCACATTCATCTAATTCACATAACTCAAAAGAACAACATTCTTTAAGGACTTTGTATATATTTCTAATTAAGTCATTAGATAATTCATTTGGTTGCAAGTTTTCTTCTCCTTTTCTAATTACGAGTATTATAGTATATAAAATTTTATATTTACTATCTAGGATCTCTTTGCTATCTTTCTTTATTAATATTTAATGGAATAAACTGTTAACTGATATTACAAATTTAATTCTTTAAAGAATTTATCATTGATAAAACATCAGTTCTGTAGTAAAATGTTATTGGATTTATATATATAACAAACAAACTGGGAGGTGCAAAGATGAATCCAGTATTGAAGTATAGAGGTGGTAAATCTCGTGAAATTCCCAGATTCCTTCAATATATACCTGATGACTTTGATAGGTATATAGAACCCTTTTTAGGTGGTGGAGCTGTATATTTTTACTTAGAACCTGATAATGCAATTCTTAATGACGTTAATAGTAGGTTAATTAGTTTCTATTCAGAATTACGTGATAGTTATCCTCAAATGCGTTTTCAACTTGATCAGATACAAGCTATATATGAGGCAAATCAAGCAGAATTTAAAAGACATAAACTACTTAATCCTGATGAGATTGTTCCCAATGCTAACGAAGATTTATATTATCAAATGAGAGCATTATATAATAATCCTGATGGTACATATATGGATGGTGTCCTTTACTTTTTTATCAATAAAACAGCATATTCTGGAATGATACGCTATAACAATAGTGGTGACTATAATGTGCCTTTTGGTCGCTATCCTAATTTAAACACCCGTTTAATAACGCAGCAACACTGTGATTTACTTCAAGGTGCGGATCTTTTTAATGTAGATTATAGCAATATATTTAATTTGGCACAAGAAAATGACTTCATATTTCTTGATCCTCCGTACGACTGCGTATTTAATGACTATGGAAATATTGATATGATGAATGGTTTTGACGAAGAACAGCACCGAAGATTAGCGGCTGATTTTCGCAATTTACCTTGTAGAGCCTTAATGATTATTGGAAAAACTCCTTTAACAGAAGAACTATATGGACAGTTTGTAATAGATGAGTACTATAAAAACTATTCTGTTAATATAAGAAATCGATTTAACAATGATAAAATGCATATTGTCGTTCGTAATTATTAAAAAACAGCAAGCCAAAGCTTGCTGTCTTTTACGCTACAGGCCAATCACATATGCAAGTATTAATTAACTCCATCCACTCAATTTCATTCTGAGAAGTTTCTGTCATTATCACTACTTGATCTAAAAATGTTTTAACATGAGATGATGAGGGCTGTCCATTATAAATATATGAATTCTCAACTAGTCTCATAAATTGATCAAGTTCTAATGGAATTATTTTTGCTTTCCCTCCATAATATGAAATATCTATTTTATTTAAAGTAAAAAAATGTGCCAATGTAGCTGAATTTATTGTCGGTGCTATAAATAAACAATACGTTTCTTTTGCTACTCGTTTCTTCAACTGCCCATAATGTCGTGCCACTGGTTCTCCTTCAGCCTCATATTGACGTTGTCCAGATTGCAAAGTGACTTCAACTGAAAGCGCAAAATCCTCATAATCACATTCTATATCAGGCATATTTCCTAATGCAGTCGATAATGGTTGACCCATATCGTCAAGTTTAAAATTACCTTTTATATTACCACCATTAAGCATTGTCATTGCTCGCCAAGTATTCCATTCAAGCATCAAAGGAGCATCATATAATTCATCTGATATTATCTCATTATATGTATCTATTATTTCCGAATAAAGTGCATATGATTTTAATTGTATGACTTGATCATGTAGTATAGTTTCTTTTCTCTCATGAATTATATCATCTCGTAAATCCTTCAATTCCCCTATAGTCAACTTTAATAAGTTACTTTTTGTATGTGAACTAATTCTCATAATAGTATCAATTAAATTATCTTTATTATCACCATACAATAGCGGTATTTTTGCATTAAATAAAATCCTCTTGTATTCAGCTAAGTCATCAACAAATTGCGGTGTTCTATCAACAGATTGAAGTATAAAATCCACTTCATTAATCTTGTCCTCAAAAAATGATATTGACCGCCCTTTATGTGAAATAGATACTAATCCTGTATATCTTAAATATCTAAAACATGCATCTGCATAATCACGAAGATTACTACGTTTTGTAGTTATAAATTTCTTTAGACTGCTATCCTTTGATTGGCGTGTCCTGGTATCACCGGACATAATTGTGTCATAATATATTTCTTCAACAGCCTTTGTCCATACTTCGTAAACAAATTTTTTATATTCACCTTTATGTTGTTCCTTTTGTTGTCTAAAATTAATAATTTTAGCTTTAATAGCCTCAAATTGGCGGTAATCTGTAAGTTGTACAGCAAATATTTTCACCTCATCAAATGTCAAGTAAGAAAGTTCACGAATTAAACGTATAATTTCTAAATAAGGTTTAATAAAAAAACTTCCCTTTATATTATCTTTCTCCACATGATACGGTGATGGCAACTGAAACTTCAATAATTGTCTTAAAAAAACTTCTTGAGGACGTCTCCCCTTTACAAACTCCTCACCAGCATCTGTAAGCTTAATTCTAGGGTAAAGATCAACAAAGCCTAATGCTTTGGGCGCTCTATTAATCCTATCTCTTGCACTAAATGCTTTATCTTTAGGAGACCCTTCTCCTTCAAAAAAATTTGATTGTGCAAGTGCTTCTATAAATGCAGATTGTGAATGTGGATCCCACTTTTCTCCTGATAAATTATTGCAAAGCAATTCAATTTCAGGAATCATCTTTGCTGGCGTTCGAGGAGATGTGGTAAAAAATAATACACGATTTGATAACCTCGCCATACTTTCCCCCTGTAGTAACAATATATAAAACTGTAATTATTGTACCACAGTGTACATATTTGTTCTATAATAAAATCAAATTATTATGTGCTATTTTATCCAATATACTGGGTTTAATAAGAGGCATCCTGCTACAGATTAAAAGCAGCTACCCTAATCAGAGTAACTGCCCTCCATATCACTAAAATAAGTTTGCTATTTTCTTCATTTCCTCAACCTTAAAATCATCCTCTGTATGTACATATAAGTCCATCGTCTGGGAAATCTTACTATGTCCTAATATTTTCTGTAATACTTTAGGTTCCATACCTTTTTCAATACACCTTGTCGCGAAAGTGTGCCTCCATGTATGTGGAGTTATATGTTCAAATTCATTGCCAGCCCTCTGTATTCTTTCTATAATAAGATTTACCTGAACTTTTAACCTGTCCCTATTCATTGGATAGCCTGTATCGCTTGGAAATACAAGGTTCTCCATATCTTCTTTCTCTTTCCACAACTCTCCCAGTAACATTCTTCTTTCCAACTGCTCCTTTTTATGCTTTTTTAAAACATCATAAACAATATCTACCATGGGAATTTTCCTAATGCTGGACTTTGTTTTCGTTGTACCTAAAATATAGTCTTTATTCAGATACAATAAACTTTTATTTACAGTTATCCATCTTTTGTCAAAGTCAATCTTATCCCAGGTAAGCCCTCGCAACTCACCAGAACGCATACCACTATATAATGCAACTATTATTAGGGGGTACATCCAGGATTCTTTCGCATACTCCAAAAAAAGCTTCTGCTCCTCTTTTGACATGACACGCATTTCTTTTTCTTCCTCCTTTTTAAATTCAGGACTTGCCATTTTTACTGGATTGTCCGTTATGCGCTTATTCAAATATGCTCTCTTGAACATACCTGACAGAACAGTTGATACGATATCAATAGTTGAATTTGAATAATCCTTTCTTTTTAAGTCATTATATATTTTCTGTATATGCTCTCCCTGAACTGCCTGTAATTGCATTTTCCCAATAGCCTTCTTAATATACAAACGATATGCATCCGAGTAAACCAGCTTACTGCCCTCTTTCACTTGTAATTCCTTATACTCCTTTAGCCAGATTTCAAACCATGAATCAACTGTTATATTTTCTCTTCTGGTATATAGTCCATGCCTTATTTCATATTTCATGTCCTCTAACTTTTTACAGCATTTTTTCAAATCTTTATCATAGACCTCATACTTTTCACCCAAGTATTGAAATCTCCCTAAATAATATCCATTATCATGTAACCATATCCCCTTCGGTAACTTTTTCCCATTTTTATCCACTGCCATACAATTAACCTCCTTCGTATTAAACCTTTTATTTTGGTATTTGGTATTTTCCCTGTTGGGTGGGAGATTATAACGCTCCCTCCGCCCAGTTTGCAAGGGAAATTATGCAGCTATATTGTATAAATATTCTTGTATCTTCTGTAAATTCCACACAATACGTTTGCCTATTACGATTCTAGCACCAGCAGAATTTCCAATCTCTACTGCAGACTTTCTACCAAGAGAAAGTATCTGCTGCAATTCTTCTGTATCTACCGTTAACTTACGAGTTAAATCTATTTCATAACTTTTAGTCGTTGCATTCATAATAATGTCCCTCCTGTCATATTTTAAAATGGTACGTTAGTTTCAATCATAATCATGTCAATTACTTCATATTCTGGATCATTAGCTATTCTCACTACTTCTTCTGTAAAATACTTAACCCATTTAATTTGTTCTTTCTGGTTTATGATTCGAACCATCGTACTAAAGACTTGAAATTTACCACTAATTCTAGGTGCTGTAAAAGCAATTCCATAAACATCGTTTGCTATTTTAGTAATTTCAATGTTATTCTCCATATATATATCCTCCTATAATTCACATGTTTTTAAGTTAATAAAGTATCTTGCTACATCTGGCAGTTCATAGTTGATCCAGATCCATTCTTCTCCAATGTCTTTAACCTCTGTATTTTGGCATGACTTCACTAAATCTGCCAGTTTGTAATGTTTCCAGCCATAAGGTAATAAATATTCATCGTATAAATCATTGCCGTCCTCTGACCGGTAACCGCATAACATAATTCTGCACTTAGCATCTCTAATTGTAGTAAGTAGTCTAATCTGCTCATTGTAAGGCAACTCACACTTATAGGCCTTATTTGCTCCCTTTCCTCTTAACTCATGCCGGTAGGGAGGGTCAAGGAAAGCAAATGCTGTTGCATTTGACTTGATTTTTTCCATTAAGTCAATTCCATTCATATTTAGAATCCGTACATTTTGAAGTCTCTCATAAACTAATGGCAGATGAAAACTGTTGCTATCATGATACTTTCTTTTTGTACCTCCCCTACTAAAATGTGTCCGGGTTGCATTAAAGGATTGTGTTATTAAAATGAATATTAATTCAGCCTTTCTGTATTTATCCTGGACGTATCGATACCGGTTGTCAGCTGCTCTCCTTGCCCTGATAAACTCTGTCTCACTGTATTCCACTTGAAGCAGACGTTCTAACAGTATTTTACCTTTTTCCTTGTCTGCCATAAGTTGAAAAAGGAAAACAATGTCAGGGTCTAAGTCATTAATGACCTCCAGGTCATTTCTCCATTTGTTTAATGTTACAGCAGCCGAACCCATAAAGGGTTCGTAGAAAGCTGTAATATTATAGGGTAACAATGCCAGGATGATATGTACCACCCTAAATTTTCCACCGTACCAGTTGTAGAATTTAATCATCTCCATTTTCCTCCTCTTTGTATATATTCTCAATTCGATATGCCCAGTAAGGGGAACCGTCCTTGTCATATTTTTTAAAGTCAAATGACCTACCTTCACCTATTTTTAAAGCTTCTTTTACTTTTAATGCCCGTAGTAACTGTAACTTTTTGTAACCCGTCTCCAATTCTTTTAGAATCATCTCGAATTTCTTGGTTTCAATCACACAGTAACCCTCGTCATCCAAATAAACAGAATCTGGAACTTCATTCTGTATAACATGTTCACATAACATTCGATGCGCCACATCAATGCCTACAGCCTCGCTGACATCAACATTTTTCAGGCCATGAAAATTCTTAAATATTTCACACTTAATTTTATCTACGTCATCCCTCGTAAACTCTACATTAAGGTCATAAATAAAATCACAGGGATTTTTTGATGTATAAAATTTACTTCTACTAACAGAATGTATCTCTGACATTTTTCCATCTTTGTCAATTATATAGAAACCAATTGACAGTCTTTTCTTAGAATTGTCCTCTAAACCTACCATATATAACTTGTCATCCCATGTACCTGTATATAATAATGTTGATTTCATTTAATTTTCCTCCAATTTTATAATTTTGTATGTGTCAGGGCATAAAATCCCTGTATTATTCCATATTAATACTTTAATTTCCATATAATATCCTAAATTCACTATATTAGATTTCCGGACTACCCCCATTATTATCCAATGTTAGCATGATCCACCTTCAAATTATGGAAATAGCTACCAGAAATCTGCTTTCATTATTTAATTTTCCATACCAGTCATGCACCTGGTACTAATTGTAAATAACTGTATTTTCAAAATATAACTAGCTGATTGACAAGTCCTAGGTGTTTGTCAAGTAAGTTACAAGCGCTTGTGTTCCTTACAAATAGAAGTTTAACACATCCCAGCAGCTGAACTGGAGTGGATTATACTGTGTCAGTTTTAATAACATACTGTAAGTTTGACAACGGTTTTTGATTGTTTATATCATTTTTCTATATTGTTTCTTCAGTCAACTGATATACATCAAAAAAAGAAGTAAGTATGAGTTACCACCCATTCTTACTTCTTTTTTTTGTTTTACTATAATTAGTTATTTTCCATCCTCTTTATAAATCTTAATTGCTTCTAATAACTTTTGTTGTCTACTAACTGCATCATAGTATTGGTCAAATATACTTTTTCCTTTATTATCTTTATCATCTTTATCATTAAACAATTGCAACAATTTTTCCCAATTCAATTTTTCCGTATAAAGTACCATGTTAGCAACAATGTTATATGTCTCGTCTTTATATGCTCGTTGATACTTGGCAAAAAAAACAACGTATTTTAATTCATTGTTTTTATTTAAATCAGTTTGATTTGGAAATGCTTCTTTGACATCAATACGTATTTTTTTTATCTTCTTATCTATATCTTCTATTGTTAAACCCTTTTGACTAGTAATTTTATCCTCTTTCATTTTTCTTCTTGATTCCAGTAAATTTATATATGTATTCCATTTAGCATCCAATATACCATCATAAGAAAGCAACTTATTTCCAGTTAATACATCCAAGTTGATTTTTGTCTGTTCACTTATTCTTTTCATAACATGTATTTCCTTAGGCTCTCTGTTTATTACTTCATAAAAATAGTTGTGATTAATACCAAGTACCTTTTCAAATTCACTAGCTTTATGAAAACGTACCCATATTTGCTTTATTATTGTCCAATTAATTGTTCTTATACTAAGTGAATCCCATTCTGCCATGAATACTGCTCCTTTGTATGGTTTTTATATAGATTCTAACAATAAAATCTTACAAATACAATCCTAAAATCCATTCCTCTTTATTTTGGTATTTGGTATTTCCCCTCTCCTAAACCCCATTTTTCTATACCCAAACATTTGTTTTCTCATTTTTACTTCGTTTTTGATTTCAAAAGATTACCCCCTACTGTATCCCCCTAAAAATTCATACTGCATCCCCTGAAAGCATCGAAATTTTTACAAAGTCAGAAATCTTTCCTTACTCAACCTCCAATTAAGGAATTTATTTTATTTTTATTCCTCTTTGCTGATAACACCCCCATGTACCCCTTATCCCCCCTATTGCACCCCATTTAAGTATCACCATAGGAATCCCCCTTGTATATTGAAAAAGCCTCCCCTTTTACAGGAAGGCTTCTCTACTTTTTCTTCTATCTTAAATTCCTATTCCACAAGGCATTACGAATAAACTTTACCTTTTATCCATTTATCCAAACTGCCCCACTAAATTTTTCATGGAGGTAACTACCCGGTATCCAGCCCACAGAGCACCTCCTACTGTTCCTACCGTTAAACCAGCTAAGCCATACGCTATACTTTTTACCAGACTGGGTTTTTGCCTATCCATTAAGAACTTAGCAGAAGTTCCTAAGGTTCCTTTTGCCAACTGCCAGCCCCAGACATCCTCTCCAAAAGTTGCTTTACCCCATGACTGCTTCGTGGTGTTTTTCATGGCTGCTTCTAACCGGTTTCTTTCCTTGCTCTCTTTTGTTACCCTCTGACTTATATCCTTTAACGCATCTGCCCTTTTGATTAATTTCACTTTTCCAGTTGAGTCTTTAATGCCTACTTCTAATAAACCTTTCTCTGACTTAAAGAATTCATCTAAGATATACTCTGTATCGTTAAATTCTAAGACTGCTTTTTCCAAAATATCAAGGTCTATTATTAATTGCTGAATGTTTTTACATCTTTTGAATAATTGTTTAAAAGAAACTATCTGCTTTAACTCTATGTTCTCATATCCACCCAATAAACCATTTAAATCGCATCGTTTACCGTTGAAGAATAAATCACCGGAGCAAATCGTAACCCTACTTACCATGGAAAGCCGAAAGCCATTATCCTCAACGCTATCTAAAATACCATGAAACAAATTCTTCATGTATCTGACAGCCCCTTTCGGTGTCTGTGCATACATCTTTCCAAACCATGTCCGGGGATTTCTTCTGATACCCATACAATTTATCGTGTTTTCTCTCGTGACCTTGAAAGCATTGTCTGAATCATTTGTATTGAATCTGGTATAGGATTGTTTTTTACCGGAGAATAAAAAGCCTGACTCTTTTCGGATTCTGTTTATCAACTCCTCCTTACGATTATCCATATCCTCTGATACAGCCTCTTTTGCTTTTTTCACAAGCTTTATATTCTGTAAATATTCTTCTAATTCTTCCGGTGACATGTCATATAAATCTTCTTCTGTTGTATGCCTGATTTTTTCTTCCAATTCCTTTAGATAATTCTTTGGCACTCCAAACTTTTCTTCTTTCTCCTCAGAATCTTCTGTAAAATACTCCCCGAAATATCCTCCAAAATCATCCCCAAAGTCTTCCTCTAAAATACCTGTTGTATCAAAATTATTATGATTCATCTCTGTTGTTTGATTGTCTCTAATGGGATTAAAGGTACCACTTTCGAACTCCATGGAATACACTTTGTCTATTTCCTCGGAAGCTTTGAAGGTATGCATGTCATACATATAATCTATTAAACTATTGTATCCCTTCTCTCCAGTAATATAATTTTCACAATAACGAAAACTGGTGTCTAATTGGTCTTGAGCTGTTAAACCATAATCTTTTAAAAGGGAATTGGAATAACCCTCAAATGCTACTTCGGGCATTACTTGATAGTCTCCAGAGTTGTCTTTGTATAAGGATACTCCTAATAAATCATCTGGAGATAAGTCTGCATCTTTTCCGGCACTGATTATCTTTGATTTACCATCTGTGTTGGAATATACATTGAAGGGTCTGAATACTAAAGGCTCTTTGTCTGTCATACTCTTCATTAATGCAAAGTACCCACCCCTCGGGCCACTAAACTTTTCATCATACCACCTAGTTTCTTTCAAGGAGGATGGGGTACCAAATTCTACGGAACCACCAGCCGCCGCAAAGTTCTTTCCTACTAACTTATACATGCTGGCTCTGCCTTCGTAAATACAACGTGCTATTCTGGATGTTTTGTAATTCTGTCCAGAAGGGAAAGAGGAATCTTGCCATACATATATCATTGTCATTCTGGCTTTTCGAAAGGTTGCACGAATACAACCCGCAAACTTTGTAACGACTGTTAATGCCCATTTATCAAAGTTGACTGCATATTCTTCCTGTTCTGATAAACTACCTTTACCTTTTGATTTTCTTGCTGTTGCTAAATGTGGCTCTATCATTTTTGAGATTGCATCTGCCTCATTTAAAGAAACATTCTGTAATTCATCTAAGACTGCTACCATCCAGGGTAAGGATGTATCAAAGGTACTGGCTGACCTCTCCTTTGCAAGGTCACAGATTAACTCTATACCTCTTAAGTAGGTAACTACCATCATAAACTGCTCTTTTACATCGGTATCCGTTGTCATTCCTTTGGGTATGGAGGTTGCATCAAAGAACCGATGCTTTTCTCTGATACAATAGTTTTCATTGGGGTCTTCCAATACCTCTTTATTCGTTTGTACACCATTAAACACAAAGGCTTCTTTCCCATTCTGCCAAGCCAACTTGCCTAAACATAAGGAAACATCTGGTTTTGCATCTAAGTATAGGATGGTACATCGGGATGCCATTGCTGAACCTAAAAGATTTAATGTCATGACACCTTTTCCGCCACCAGTAGTTGCATACAATGCTATCTGGGTGATTTCATCTGTCATGAAATTCTGTGTTACTAACTCATTATCCAAGTTCTTTCCGAGTAACACATTACCCCAACCTACCTTGATGTTCTGCTTTTTTAAATCCCCTAATACCTGATGGGCAAATAATACATTTCCATGAAAGGCTTTTTCATTGTAAATGACAGATGCCTCTATGATCGATGTATTCTGAATTGTCCGTGTTTTAATATCTGCTTTTTTTGTCTGCCGATTCAATACCCCCTCTAAACAATTTTCCAGTTTTTCTTCATTTACCTCATTGACCCCACTGCCTGACGATACCTTTACTGTTGTAACCACATTTGGAATGTATTCCGATACAATCATGATCTGTTTCAAGGATTTAGCAATGGCACTATTTAACATATCCACGTCCCTTGATTTTGTATCCTCTGTCACACCAACCTCTTGAAAAATTTTATAAACCTGCGCTTTCAGATTTCCTAAAATCCAAGGCCTTATCACACTGTACCTTGTTATCTTCTCCCCTATTTTCTCAACTTCCCCGGTGCTTATCTCTTCTGCATGTTCTTTATTATACCAGTCAATATAAGTTGCTAAAAATGCATTACTGCTTTTGATACCATACAGATTGTCCAAATGAAATTTTGTTAAGCATAGTCCATACTGATTCTTCTTTAAATCGTCAAAGGATAACTCTGATTTATCGGAGTACTTGTCAAAACTACTGTACTCCCCATTCTCTTGCAAAAATGTTTCTTTTATTCCATCATAAACTAATTCTGCTATCTTGGGATCTCCATTCAGCTCTACTTCTCCCTTCAGGTTCAACCGATAAATTCCCTTTGCTGTTAAGACTCCTCCCGGAGGTATTAAGTTATAACAGGAGCTGTATAGACCATCATAAACAGTCATAAGGCTTTTAACAAAATCATTTACAATGCCACCCCAGGTTTTTTTCAAAATCTCTAAGGAACTATCTTTTTCTTTCTCCGGAACCTTCCCTGCTGCAACAGGATTCTCCTTCTCTTTTTCTACTTCTTTGACTGCCTCACTCCTGTTTTTTTCATGCTCTTCTCTTTTTATGTTATCAATTCTTTTACACAGCTTCTCAAAGAAAGGTTGCAATACCTCTTTGTCATAGGTATAAATTCCAGTCAGGACAGAATATTCCTTGTTCAAGACTGCTACCCCTGGCACATAATATAACATTACCCAACTGTTTGGGTTTGCAAACTCTGCTTTTACAGCAAGATCCACAGCCCATATCTTCTGTATATCCTCTAAACTATCTGTGCCAGTCTTATCCTCTACCATATGATAGATGTTTTCCAGATTTGACAGATACCCAACGCATCTTAACCTTGGAAATTGCTTTTGAATGTCATTTCCCTTAAACAATGTCCTTTCAATTAAAGCTTTTACCATACCGTCATCCATTGCATTACTATTTCCACCCATACCATAATTCAACAATGCATGCAACCCTAATGTGTTATCAATGTCAGGACTTAAAAATACTGACCAATCAAAATATATCTCTTCGATATTTTTTAGTACCCAGGGTGTTGTAAAACGACTGAACACATCTCCGGTTATTTTATAAGTATTCTGTCCTTGCAGTAAATCCTTCCTTACTGCCAATAAGTCAACCTCTAATCTCCTCTCCCTTTTTAAAGACTGATTGGAGGAACCCTTTACAGGCTGATAAAAATGTACATAGACACCTTTATATGTGATGAACACCCTTCGTATGTTGCTGGGAGAGCCATACTTTTTATCCACTGCCTTATCCCATATCTCCCCCCGAAACTTTCTGACAGATTCATCTATCTCCCCATCTACTCTTTTATACAAAGGAATATATTTCTTTTCCTCTTCTTTGGAATTGACGTTGACTGCCGGTAGATTGATTTTCTCACTAATTAAACTGTTCAGGTTTATTTTTGTTATCTTATTCTCCATGTCATACACCTTTCCTTTCCAACTACTGCACCATGAGTCACCGGTGCAGTAGTTTTTATCCGCTCTCTTAATAACTGTAATACAGGGTATCCATTAAGTTCGCATCGTCACTTCTGTCTAACCACCCTGACCCATCTGACGTTGGTATCTTACTTAACAGGATGTTTATCAGTCTGGAACCAAAATAAACATCTTGACGATATATTCTGGTCTGCTGCGGACTTGCTTTTAATGAATTTTGATAGGCTACTAACAGCATATCGTAAAAATCATTGCTCTTTGCCTGCTCTGCTATCTTATCCGCAGTCCTTTTATTTGCTGAAAAATCATTGGCTGTACCGATTCCCATAGATGCCATGACTGCTTGTACCGGATTTATCATGTAAATCTCTGGTTCCCCGGTTTCATTAATCATGTATCCTCCTCCAGCCGTGATGGATATGTTAAACTTATTCTGTGCATCATCTTCTGTTGCAGCTGTTGCCCATACCATGTATCCTTGTACTGCCTGTTTCCAATAGTTTTGTGCACCGGAACCATCCGACAGTACATATAAGGTGATTAATAAATCAATGTACCCACAATATTCTGAAAATCCCCCCTGGTCGATATAAGCTTCCGCATTATCCGGATTTTCTTTTATTTCCTTTTTCACTCTTTCATTAATACTCTGAATTGTTTCCGTTGACCAGTCTATCTGCCCGGACTTAGTGTATTCATTTATCTTTGGCACGATATCCACTTTATCATCTGTTATCTTTGTAATGTAGCTCCACAGGCGATAGCAGTTATCTTTATCCTTGTCTATATCAACTTTAAAAGCCTTTATCCACCTTCCATTTTCTGAAAGAGCTTTTGCAAGCTCTTCATAATTAGTCGTTCTTATCTTCCTCGTGATATAACTGCCATCTTTCTGCAATACGTCCTCTTCTATCTCTTCTATTTTGATTTGTTCCTTCAGGTATTTATAAATGCGATCATAAAAGATTCCTTTTTCAAAGAAGGAGGGCTTACTGTCCGAATCACTTTCCCCTAAACGTATAATCCTTTTTAAATCTGTTTCCTTTTTACTGGCAATCGTGGAGGTACTGCCTATCATTCCATACGTGTAATTGAAATATTTTTTTGTAGAGGAACAACCGGACTTGATTGCCGGGAACTTATCTTCTATATAATCATCAAAGACTTTCGGACATAACACCAGAGAAGTTTCATCTTGTCTGGCGTAATAGTTCCGATAGTATTTTCCATAGGTCGGCATTATCAGTGTCGTTTTCTTTATTTGGGGTACGGTATCCCAAGTATCCAAGGTCAGCCAGAATATCGGTGCTTTTTCTATCGTATAATGAGTTGCCCCAAATGTATTGTACTCTCCCGGCCTTATCTCTCTGGCTCCTCCTACTGCCACACCAGCATCCGCCTGAAAACTCTTAAATCCCAGGTAGGTAAACACTGCTGTTAACAGTATTCCTACACACAGTACTATGATTTTATGATTACGTGATAAATGTATCTTCTTTAACCTATTTATTTTTTTCATGCTCTGCCTCCCATAAACTTCCTTATGAATTGAATTATTCTACCAGGCTCCCAAGGGCCCGCCTATCAGCTTGTTTCTTATCCATGTAAGTATGAATAACAATCCAAAAACTCCTATTACAATTCCAATTGCTATTACATATTCCAGTATCTCTTTGCCTAAATGTTTCATCTTTTCTCTATTAAAAATGTATCTCTTCATATATCAATGCTCCTTCAAAATTTTATTGATTTTTTCAAGTGTTTCTCTGGTAAAATTCCAGAGCAACACTTGAATTTTATTGCTTAAATCATTAGTCTAAATCTTGAACACTTACGTTTGGTAAATAGAAGAGTCTGCTTGTTAACATATCATCTAATCCAGTTAAGTAGATACCGGTTTTGTCATCACCCCAGGTTGCTAAGTAACCGGAACCATAAGCACTGTAACTGGAACCTGCTGCTCTGGGAGAGGTCTTGAAGAAGGAGGTTCTGACCTTATCCTTTGCTGTCTTGGAATCGTAGTTAAACATATCTGACTTGCTGTCAAGGTGACCTGCTAAGGCTGTATCTAAGGCTGCACTTCTGGTGGATGAACCTGTCTTGAATCCTACTTCATATAAATAACTGGTTACTTGAACTGATATTCCATCCATTGCTTCATTGTACCATGCATTCTGTCCTGCATTTCTATCTATGGATGCTAAGAAGTTCGATAATAACTTCGCCTTGCTGTTTAATTCCTTCAGGTCTGTGTCCGAACCGATAAGGTCATTTAAACTTTCACTCTTAGTAATGGATTTGTAGGCTGTACCATTCTTGTAAAGAATGACCTTTCCAGTTACATCCGATGCTATCTTCCAGGTGATGGTGGAAGAATTTTCATCCACGATATCTATCTTTCCACTGGAGGGGGTAGTATCTCCACCTAATTGCAAGTAATATTTACTATTACTGTTAACTTTGTTTCCAAAGATTCTGGTTAAAGGACTTCCATAAATGCCTTTTGGATCTAATAATTCGCCTTGCTTCTCTACTTCAGAAGTGCTCTTTAGGATTCCACCAGCAATGTACTGAACCACATCATAGGAGTTGATTGCTTTCTTTACATCTCCTACTAAACTATCTCTTCTGCTGTCTACTGTGGATTTGCTGTAATAACTGTAATTACTTACTACACTGGATTCATCACTCTCTACAAAGGTCTGCCATACCTTTAAACCTACATAGGTTTTGTTTGAAGGGTCTGCTTTTAAGGTGAAGACTGCACCAGCTGGTAATACATTGTTTTTACCTAATGCATCTATACTTCTCTTGCTGGTGTTCCATTGATTACTGTCAAGAGTTAAGGAATCCGTTGCACCTTTTACATAACCGATATCTACATAATCACTGTTTTTCAGTTCACTCTGATGCTCTGATAAGACGTAAGCATAGTTCCAATCTGTAGGACTATTTGTTGTGCTGTATTTCATTCTGATATATGGATTGAATAACATGGACTTATTGGTGTTGATACTGTATCCAAAGGCACTGGATAAACTGCTGTTATCAAACTCTTGCTTGTCAATCTGAAAGTTTATCTTCTCTCCCTTATCTTCACTGTTACTTGTACCATAATTGGAACTTCCTAAATAATTATTAACTGCTACCTCTACTTTTACAGAATTATTTTCTTTCATGGCTGCTGTAATCTTTGTTTCAGGAGTACTGCCATGATTGATTTCCTTGTATGTCCAATATCCACTACTTATAATCTTCCCATCCTTGTCCTTTACAGGGTCTATGTAAGTATCTCGATGAGCGGTATTGTGAGGAATATTACACTGACTGATTCCCTTATATTTTAAGTCCAGGACTGAATCTGCTGTAAAGGTAAACTTTATTTCCGGTAACTCATATTTTTTCACATACCAGCCACTAGCCTCTGCTCTTGGAGTTGAAATACTATTTGCTTCTTCCAGTCCCAGATAATCCTTCAATACTTCATAAGCACTATCCTTTTTCTTCTTATCATAATAATATTTTGCCAGTGTCACTTTATCCGAAGCTTTTCCACGATAAACAGTAACATCATAGTCTGGTTTATACTCTTTTGCTGTGTCCTTCCCTTGGACTGCTTTGACCTTATCCTCAGAAATACCAGTTCTGCTACTAAGGAAAGGGCTGCCTTTTTCAGTTCCAGCGTATACTAATTCTTTATCCAGTCCCGATAAACTACCATTTTTATTTTCAATGTTATTTTGGTATTTGGTATAGTAATACTGACCTCCCACTAAACTAAAAACTTGTCCACATCCATTGGAATCCAGCTTATTGGCAGGATAGCCAGTATAATTCACCGTCAGCTTATAGTCCTTATCAGCAGTTTGTAGTACATTTTTGATTCCCTTTGCTATTTCATCCTCCTCCAGTGTAATGTCTCCAGTACCTCTGCCTTCCTTGGCTTTCGTCTGATTTTTAATGATTTCATAAGAAATAACAATTGTCTGTTGATTCTTTAAACCAGTAACTTTAATGTTATCGAATATCTTACCTTCTCCTAAACTTTCATAATCAATGCCCTTTAAGTCCAGACCATTTACTACCTTACTTTTCAGGTTTTCTGCATTAGAAGGTAACTGTTTATAAGTATAGGAATAACTGCCTTTTTTACTATCCAAAAGTAACTCATTGGTAATATCTTTTGCTTTACTGACCTTTAAACTTTCATTTAGGACTGCTCCATCCTTTTTATCTATGGTTTTCACTACTGTAATTAATTGCACCTCTGGGATATCCACTTGATAAAATGCTATGACTGTCTGGCCTCCACTGATTCTATTTGCTATTTCCAATGTACTAATATTACCCTTTAACGTACCAGTGTAATATTTCATTTCTTTATTAATAGGAATATTCAGACCAGCCACTGCTTTCCAGCTGTTAAACTTTCCACCCTTGTAAATACTTTCTAAAGTTACAGTGTAAGACTTATCATCATAAGTACCTTTTTCATAATTGGGATTTACTCTATAAACTCCTAACAGCTTATTGGTATTTCCTGACCTGCTGTATACCACATTTATCTGCTTTACCGGAGATTCCTCCGTAGGATTGGTCTGATATAACTGCATTCCATAGCCTTCCAACCTTCCTTGGGATAACTTATTTGTCGCTGCCAGTTCATCCAAAGGCCTTCTGGTTCCTTCTGTTTCAGAGGGTGCTGATATTGTAAGTCCATCACCCATCCAACTATCTTCCAGTCTTAATGCTGACCAGCCAAGCTTAGTGGTTGGACTTGCGTAGGCTCCCCCACTCATATCTGTCCATAAACCTTTATTCTTAAGCATTGTCATGGCTTCTGCATAGTTACTAATCGTGCCAAACACGTAATAAGGGAAGTAAACACCAGCCCTACCTTTCGCACTATCCCACGTTGCAGGCTGTATATATGTAAGGTTTTCTATCAATAATAAATAACCTTGTGCTGCCATAATTTCTATAGTATCCATTCCCTTAAACTCTGACTGGGACTGCTCTGGTAATTCAAACAATGGCTTGTTGTTATATCTGGCACGTAATATCTTTGTAATTTCATACTCTTTTTCTGTATCACTGGCTGCTGACAGGTACAAAGGATTAATCACAGTATCACTAGCTGTAAATACGCTACCAGTATCATTTTTAGTCATTTCTGGAATGCCATATTGAAATACCTTGGGTTTAGGAGTGACATAAATGATTAATTCATCATACTTTTCTTTTGCTGTTTCCATTAAACTATCATAAAAGTCTTGTGTAATCTCTTTTGAGAAATACAGCTTTCTATATTCCAATGCCTTATCACCCATCCAGTAATCAATCATCTTTTTCCTTATATCAAGATCCACACTGGTCAACTTTGCTAAAATGCTCTTAAGTTTTTCAGCATCTGCTATGGCGGCCTGTTTCATTTCTTTCAGATTATATTGGGATTTATTTTCCGAAGTATTACCAGATGTATTATCAGAACTTCCAGAATTTGAACTACTACTATTTCCATTACCTTCAGAACTTCCAGAGCTACTACCAGATGTATTACTTGAACTTCCAGAACTTGATTTATAGGGATTAATGAATTTCTGATTTTCCATAAGCCATAGCTTTAAGCTTTCTCCATTTCCTTGAGCACTACCACTTCCATTGGTACTGATAGGTACTGGGGGTAAACTATCTAATTTGGCTGCTTTTTTAAGGTCATCAACTGTTAATCTTTTATTACTCTTTACTTTTGATTCTAAAGGTTGTGTTTTACAGTTTGTAAAATAATAATCTGTATTTATCTTTGTATAATCAAAAAAGAATACATCCACTGAACCGGGTTTCCCATCTTCCCCAAGACTTACAACATTTCCAGCCTTATCCATTATGGTGAAACGATAGCCACTATCATATGGGCTCCAGTGTAAACTTCCATTCCCTGTTGTCAGACTGCCTGAACTACCTCCACCTGTTGCGTTATCTTTAAAATCATCTGCCTTTGCAGTAACAGGTGTAAACAAACCTACTAACATGGATAATACTAAAATCATACTGAATGCTTTTACCTTCATAACAATTGCCTCCTTTAAACGACTTAAGGAGTCCAATATCTGGACTCCTTGATTTTGAATGTATAAACTTATTTAATTATTAGTTAGCAGGACTGAAAACACCATTATAATTTCTATCTTCATGGTCTATTGTCCATACAGCATCTTTAGGGATGTCGTATTGATTTTTAGCCGCCCCCAAATCCCATCCCTGTTCAGCGAACAGCTCTCTGGTTGCTTCATCTATTTCTGCATCACTCTTCGCTGTATCAATTTTTGTATCTTTCTTGGAATCTGCTGTCTTTGTATCTTTTGCAGGTTTTGTATCAGTTACTTTTTCATCAGCAGCTTTCTTTTCTTCTGCCTTAGTTTCTTCTACAGAATCAATATAATCTTTTGTACCTTGATTACTTTCTGCTATTAATGCCTGGATTTCATCATCAGTCAGGGTCTTCTTATCCTTTAAACTATCTGCTAAAGGTTTCTCTGCTTCTTCTAAGGATTTATCCTTAACAATTACATTTTTACCGGTAGTATCTTTTCCTAATACAGCACCAGTCTCGTCATCCTTTTCTATTACAGAAGTAAGACCTGCATCACTATATTCTTTTGGAATGGGTGTTGCTGTAGGGGTAACATAAACCCCTTTCACACTATTGGAATCAGAATCTCCAGATGTAAACCCATCTAAATTATCTGCTACCTTTATTGGAGAAGTATCTGCTGGTCTGTTATCCAGATAGTTCTTTACTTGAAAGCCTGTTATGATAACTGCTACCGCTACTAATCCGATTGCCACTTTTTTTATTTTTCTAAACATATTCAATACCCTCCTTTAATTTTGGGTTATGGTAACGCTGGGAACTGGTGAAGTCAAACTAAACTTTTCTATCTTCTGGACTTGTAAATTCCCATTGTCTTTACTTTTTTGTATACTCCATCCAAGGTCATGCCATATCTATCTGATATTGTTCTATAGCTTAAACCTTTTTCATAGTCTCTTTTTATCATGGCATCTCTTACTGATTTTTCCAGTACCATTTTTTTCTTTTCATTGGTTTCATTTCTTTTTACTGTACTAAATAGTTCATTCATCGTGCTGATAAAACAATTCAAATTTTCTAAATCAACACTGGTCTGTGTTAATACTTCTTTCATTGTTAATCGAACTACTTCTTTTATGTCTTCCTCTGTCATAACTGCTTTCCTCCTTTCTCCCAGACAGCAAATTAGTTCTTTTATTAATAAAAAACTAATTTATACTATTAATACTTATCTGTAGGAAATGCAGCTATAAACTTTTAAATTCTTGCTGGTAATGATTTTTTCTGCCCCTTACAAACGGACAGGTATCCGTTAAACACTCTCTGACTTCTTATGTATTTAATACCTTACCTTGTATTATACATTATCCAATGTATTCCATCAACTATTTTATAGTTTATATCAACTTTTAGTTTAATTAAACTGTCCCACTTTCTGCGTTCTTAATAAACTGGAGCGTATCATAATGTTTCCTCTGTACCTCATCTAAACCATCTGAATGGCTTTCTAAATATTCAATGTAGGAAATCATATCACCAGTCAACTGCTTTTCCATATCATGTACAGACTGTTTTGTATACCAGGTAAACAGTAGCTCTAAATTTGCCCAGTCTTTCTTATTAATGCTCTTTACTTCTGTTTCACTGCTCTTGGGCAATTTGATTGCTACTGTATCCAGAATGGACTTTCTGGAATATTTCCCTATGAGCTGCTGGATTTTAGAAGTATATCTGTCAAAATCCATCTCTTTTTTATGGTACATTAATGTATCAAAAAAGTCTTCCCCAAGAATCTTTTTTAGTCTGGCAAGGTCATAATTCACTCTACTTACCGTTGTATTCTTGTTAACAGATGCATCTCCACTCATTCTATAAGACCTTCCCTGTAAAACAGATTTTGTTTCGGATTTAAAATAGTCCGTACACATCGTTAATTCTACTATCAGTTTTGACAATGCTGTCACTTCCTTGTCTGAACTAAGTCCCCAAATGCTTTCGACCTCCTGTACCTTTCCATCCCTATACAGTCTCCTTACCAAATCTTTTAAACCACTATTAAACTTTATCATGCTCTTACCTCAACTTTCTTTCCTTTTTTCAATATTTTGCTGTTCCATACAATCAAAAGATTAAATACACCTATTCCTCCAATACAACCTTATATTTTTTTAAAAGACCCATTTTCACAGTCTGGGGAACACTTTTTAAAAAATATCCCTCTATCGAATCGTTAAAAATTCAATACAATACAACTACTATCGAATTTTTTATATTTAAACTTTCACTATTCAATACACAAAATGTCAGGAAGGAAGTCCACTCCAATAAATTTGAAGCATCAACTGTACAGCTTAAACATAAAGATTGATAAGTCATTACTCTAAATTCTAAATGCACTTTTAGAAAGTATTAGGGAGCATTTTTACTTCTACTATCCTTCTGTTTCAATGCCACTTTCCCTTATATAAATCCCTCTTATGGTGAAACTTCTTATAACCAGTTGCCGGAATGCAGATAAAAATCACCATATAATTGGATAAACAACTTTTTATAAAGTCTCTCTGTATGCCAGACTGTTTATCGTATCCTAACTATTTATACTGAAAGCTTACTCTTATCACTAGTCCGGGAAATGTGTAAATACCTTACCCCTAAACTGTTTTTTACTTGAACTGGAAATGTCCTTGGACTTGAAAGAATACATTGTATATTTGATTTTTCCATAACGTAATCTTATTCTTATCACTAGCCAGCTGAATGTGTAAAAATATCTTCTTAAACTGGTATTTGGTATAAAAGGAAAAGCTTTACTCGAATAAACCATACCAACTGTATTTCATTTTGATAACAAGTCTATCGAAGGTATATAAAATTCTTTTGATTCAGTAAGTAATTTTTTCCCATCTGAACTTACTTTTCTATAGGAAAAGCATCCCTTAAACTTCCTTTTTCTTTTCAACTTCCCATGCTATCTGACAGCTCTAATGCTAGGAGAACTTACTTTCTCTATGAAAAGTATCCTTGAAACTTCCTTTTCCTATCACTATTCTTCTATAGAACCTACTTTCCTTTTGATAACTGATATATCTCTTCTAATTGCTATTGGGATGCCAGCCTGTCGGTTTTCAAATAAACTATTACTTTTTCTTCTGGACAAAAAAATAAGAACTGCTTCTATCACAGTTCTTATTTTTGTCCTACTTTTGTCCTATTCTGTTTTTCTTTTGTAAATGAAATATTAGAGGGTGTTGTAATGTATGTAAACAATATCCTTTCTGGTTTCTGGAGCCTCCATGAAATCAATCAGAATATCGAAAGCTTTTGACATTAAATCTGTTGCATGTTCATCTATTTCTTTTTGAATCTCAAGTTCTTCTGTATTCTCTATTCTTTTATAGTGAAGAAAGACTTGTCCCCTCTTTTTGTCCAGTAAAACAAAAAGGTACAGGTTATCTTGTATTGGCATGGCTTCATAAGTAAACATCTTATTCCTCCCTCATTGACCTAACGTAGTTTTCATAAGCATTCAGTAAACCACTTGTTAGGGCAAAATCTTTGACAATGTCCTCATTCATTTTAAGCTGAAATATCGCTAAGTTCTTTCCATTTTTCTTATAGCTTATTATGATTTTTCTACCGGAAACTATTTCAGCATGTAAAATTCGTTGCTTTCTTTCCGGTTTAAAGTAATTTTTATAAGCTGCTATCAATTCTTTAAACAGCTTCTCTTCTGCTTCTTGGTTGGAATCCATCGAAATCATAAAGTTTCCAAACATTGTATTTGTATCTGTGTTTATAAGCACCTTCATGTTGTTATTGCTCTTTTTAATTTCCCATCCTTCCATCTCTGTTGCCCCCTTCCATGGAATAGCCATAAATTTTATATCCTATAAACCATAAAATGTATCAAAAAAGGCCTGAAATACAGGGAAAAAGCACCTACTTTCGTAAGTGCTTTACATACATTATTGCTGAGATACCTTACATTATTTTAATCCTTTGGTTCTCATTATCCAGTAATTATTATCTCGTTCTTAAACACGATTGGAGCAAAATCCTTTTTGTTATAATACTTATCATGTATAAAGTTGAACTCTTTAGTACTAATGTTTTTATTTCCATTATTGTATTCCACAAAAGTTCCTCCATTTCCGCCAAGCCCTACCAAGACATTAAGATATAAAGAACCGTTTTCAACTAATTTCTTATTATTCAAGTAATATGTGCTATATCCCCTCGGTTCATATAATCTTACTATAGTGTTATATTTTTTATTATAATATATCTGAACCTCTCCATTATTAGAATCAATGTCTATCTTCCCTGACATAACTGCCTTTCCATCTTTTACAGAACAAATTATAGCAGTATCTTTTGTTGCTAATAACAATTCTTTTATTCCATCTCTATTAATATCAAGATATGTATAGCTAGCGATAGATTCATAGTATTCATCAATTAATTTACATTTTTCATCAACCCTACTGTTGTTATCCTTTATTTCCTGCACTAATTTTTTTAAGCAACTTATATCTCTATCTTCTTTTACCGTAATGACACACTGATACTCTTTTTTGTTGACAGTTCCCGTGATTGTAACCTTACCCTTTTGAACACCCATAACCTTTCCATCATCACTGACTGTTGCAATCTTCTTATTGCCCGATTTCCAAATTATTTTACTGCTTGTGCCGGTGATTTTTAAATTGACATAATTTTTCACCCATATAGTAGCTGTTACCTTATTAATGTTTATTTTTGAATCCGCATATACACCCTTCTGTTGAATCGGTATTATTATAGATATCATAATAATTACCAAACAAAGTGCCATTTTTCTGTTTAAACATCTCATTAGCGTCTCTCCCTATTTAAATATTCTGCTTAAAAATACTTTGATTAGTCATCCATATGATTTAATCACATTGACTTAAAATAATGAAATTGTAATTTACATTTTATCCGTTCCCCATATTTATAAATATCCGTTTCTTCCATTTTGCTCTCCAACTCATAATTTCTATCCGTAGTACCTCCGATCAACATCTCTATCATGGTAATATTTGTATTTAAAAGACTTGTATCAAAATCTACCTTAATTTTACCACTTATATATTTTAGAGGAGATACTCCAACATACTCCAAATTAGTACAATTATAAAATGCATATTTTCCTATACTCCCATCAAGATATAATTCATTTAGTGAATTACATTCTGCAAATGCATACTCTCCAATTATTCCTGATGTACTTATACCTTCTAACTTATCACAATTATAATATGCATATTTGTCAACATTACTCGATATTAATGCAAATTGAAGATTATCACAACAATAAAATGCATACTGCCCAACACTGTATACAATATCGTCTGCATTGGTTCTAACTTGGGTTGCATCTCCCCCTATTGCCTGAGCTACATAGAAGCTAAATTTATTGCATTGAAAAAATGCATATTGCTCAATTGTCGTTAATTCTATATAAGGTATTTTATGATCGTATCCTGGAAATGCAACGCCCACTGCTCTTAAATTTTTGCAATTGTAAAAAGCATATTTCTTTATCGTTGTTAAATTTCTAGTATCAATATTTACCTTCTCTAAGACACTACAACCAACAAAAGCACTATCTCCAATCACCTTTAAGTTCGGATTATTTGCGACTTTTGCTTCCGAATTTACAACTTTTAATTTATTACAGTTAATAAATCCATTTTGGCTGATAGCTACAACGTTATATGTTTTCCCTTTATACTTTATAATTTCTGGAATTGTAAAGGATTTGATATTCTTATTACTAGCTCCTATACTTACACTTCCTGACTTGGAAGTTGCAGCTTCTTTTATAATCGTAAATTTCATATTTCCTATTACGAATGTCTGTTCATCGCTTAATTGCTTTTTTATAGTCACATTGCATATATATGATTTACCATTAATAGAACCTGTTATCGTGGCAATTCCAATAGCATTAGCTGTTATTAATCCTTTGTTATTAACAGTTGCTATTTTATCATTGTTAGATGACCATGTAATATTATCCGATGTACCTGTAAATGTTAAACCATATGTATCCCCCATTATTAATGTTAAATTACTATGGCTTAGTTTAATCTCCATTACAGGTGTAATTGTCTGATCAGAAATATTGATATTTTCACTTTTCTCCGTTAAATATTGGTTTATGATATCTTCTCTTGAGTCATGTGCGGTTGTCATGTAAGTCCCTATAGTTATTGGTAATTGCTTGATGATGTCTTTTTCTTCTGTATAAATCAAAGATGCTGCATATATAGGATGAAACTGTGTTAATATCAACATAAATGTTAAACCTTGAACTGCGATAATTTTCTTTATTTTTGTAAAACGTTTTCTTTGCATATCTTTTGTTCCTCTCAGACGTTATTATAAACATATCTATTATTATATAATAGTCCTTATAAATCGTTATTTACCATATTGTTGGGCATCCATGATTAAAATGCTATTACTAATTCATTTTGCTAAGCATGTAAAATTATATATTTTAAAATATTCAATATATATACCATTCTTTTAGAGCCTGTCAAATATTCCTCTTCCGATAAAATATTAGACAGGCTCTTTGTTATTCTCTATCGTTTAATTTTCTCAAAATTAAATTCCGTTAAATCCTTCTGGTTATAATACTTGCCACTTGCCATACAGTGTACCATATTTATCTTTGTTAATATTCCCAATACAAAGTCCGAAGTGTATGAAAACAAGAAATATTTTCTTCCCTCGAAGTTCGTTTATCCGCATTTCCTATGAAGTATGTTCAAAGATGATAAGAAAATCAACATTGCTATAATGTTATAAAATAAGTAATTACCTTCAACCAATTTATAGTAGTTATTTTGAAGTGGCAATTACCTTATCTATATCTTTTATACTGATAAAATAATTACTGTTACCATGCAGAAGCAGCTTATTTCCAAATGGTGTCATTTTATCAATATTATTAAGAGGTGTCTTAATTTTATAAGATGTTATAAAATTATCTTTGGAAACCAGTATATATTTTTTATCATAAACAAGATACATATACTTATCATCAATCACTCCCGAACCGACCAAAGTAGATTTTATCGAAGTATTATATTCCTGAACAGAATTGTTTTTTAATGAATACTTAAATAAGCTGTTTCCCTTTTCTCTTTCAAAAAGTATTGTAACATTTCCTGCTGTACCAAAGTAGTTAGTGTATAGTGTATTTGAGGAATACTGATTAGGATTATAACTTAATACTTTATCCCAAGATTTCAAATCCTTTGTAAAAAGAAACTTTATTGCACTCATCTTATTATTTTTAAACACTACCTCCCTTCTCATTACAGCTGTATTTTCCAAAACACTACGCATATTAGCATTTATATCATCATATTGAATCGATGCGTTTACCTTATTGAATTTTTTAAGATCATCTGAGTAATAAAATTGATATGGAACTATATCATCGTTCAATGCTGAGATAAGTATTCCTTTATCTGTAACACCTTCAAGTCTCCACATTGCTCCCAATGCATTGCTCTTTTTGTTAGAAGGTGTCTCTAGCTCCTCCCAATTTTTTAGATCCTTTGATACCCAATATCCTGCCGTATTACCTCCTAATTTTCCTCCCATCTCATCTCCCACTTTAGCTGTATAAACATATTTTGAACCAATTTTGTATATATAACCAAGCGAATATGCACTAAGACTGCTTGGCATCCTAATAAGTGTAAAACTTTCTCCATCCTTTGTTATAATAAGAAAGTTATCTTTTTCTGATCCATAAGGTATATTTCCCGTTATGCATACAGTATTATCGAAAGATGTAATTTGAAAAAAATTAAGACTTACCGTATTTTTAACTTTTAGGCCTTCTTTCTCCAGTCCGTCTTTTGCAATAGCCTCAATATCTATCTTTTGATATGCGTCCCCATCCTTGGTAACCTGTAACATAATTTGTTCCTGGTCATTTTCTCTTAATTCCATCACATATTTATCAGTGACTGCACGGTCTACAAATTTTTTATATGAAGTACTGCTTTTAGCTTTTATACTATCCACATTTATCGTCTTTATAGTGGTTTCTTTTTGTGCTCCTTCAACATTATGATAGGGAAATAAAGTAATTACAAGCAACATTGCAATGATAAAACTCAGGAATCTTTTTACTTTTCTTTTCACGTTTTTATCCTCTTTTCTATAATACTTATTTGTATATTTTCCATATTTCACAATATTTCTTTACTGTTTCCATTCAATACAGCATAGTTCATCAAGGGTAATATAGCTTTACTATACATAAAATCCCTAAAAACCATAATTACAAAATAATCCTCATTCCTAATTGCTATTTTCCATCCACTATGCTATTCTTTTTTTCATAAGGATAGGTGAATAACTTGGTAATCGGCATATGTGATGACAATAAACTGCATCAAAATTATATTCTTGGTCTTGTAAATAAGGTTTTTCATGATAACAACAACATAATAATTAACCCCCTTACTCCCGATGACTTATTTGATATGGTAAGTGATTTATCATTTTTCATGGATGTCCTAATAACGGATATCGACATGGGAAATCTTAATGGGATACAACTTGCTGCTAAAATAAATCAGATAGCACCTAACTGTATTATTATTTTTGTAAGCAATTACATAAAATTTGCAACCGAGGTCTATGACGTTAACCATGTTTACTTTGTTCTAAAATCCGAAGCTGATAAACGTCTTCCAAAAGCCTTAGAAAAAGCTTACAATGTCTATTTGAAAGCCAACTCTGGTTTTTTATGTTTTAATTATCAAAACACTAAATATAGAATAGCCTTTTCCGATATATTATGTATTGAATCCACTGGTCGCTATTTATGTGTAACTACTGCCATTGCCACTTATAAATACATTGATTCTTTAAAGAATGTGAAGAATACATCTCCTGATTTCCATGTACAATGCCACAAAAGTTTTCTTGTCAATTTAAACCATATAAAGGAAGTAAACAGAACAAACTGTATATTAACAAATAATATCAATATTCCGGTCAGCTATACCTATTACAAAACCTTTTCAGATTCTTATTTAAAATTCATATCCAATAAAATGAGTGATATATGACTTGAATATGTTACCATTACTCTACATTATTTTCTATATACCTGTAACAACTCAATAAGTAATGGTAACAACTCAATGATTCTATATCTTTAACAATACCAGTGCTGAAAAACTGTCTCCTTGATCTTGGTACTCTAATTTACCGTCATACTTCTCTTTTATCTCATCCAATATTTTCATTCCATACCCATGCAGATGTTTTTCTTTTTTCCATGTACTAATGGCAGGAGTGTTATAAACAACCACCTTTTGCTTATTATTAACCACCTTTACCGACAAATAATTTCCTATTATAGCAGCCTTAATCTCAACATAACGTTTATGTACCTCACCCCTTAAACAACCTTCTATTGCATTATCCAACAGATTTGTAAAAACACTCATAAGGTCGATATCTTCTATTGACAACAGTTCTGGTACCTTTATCTCTAGGCTATAAGGTATTTCCTGCTGGTCACATACCTTCAATTTATTTAGTAATACTGCATTGATTATTTTGTTTTCACAAAAATAGTTCTTCTTAATGTTCCTATATTTAAACATCAGATTTTCAGCATAGTTTTTTGCTTCTTCATTATCACCTTCATTTATTAGTATCTGCATGGTTTCCAAATGATTTCCTATGTCGTGATACAGCTTATGTATATCAAAATCCTGTTGTTGCATTGCCATATAGTTTGCATATTGTATTTCATTTTGCTTTTTCAGAAGCTCATTTTCAACTTTCAGCAGTTTCCTTTCAGTTCTATTTATTGTAATAAATAAAATAATGAGAGCAAATGCTATAAACACTGCTACCTGCCTGAAATTGTCCATTCTGGATAAAATTTTATCATTTCCATTTCCATAACTTTTATTAGATATTAACACTACCCCTCCCCAAACTGTATAGATAGAACGCCATATCCATTTCGACAGATAACTAAGATTCAACCTTTTGATAACTATTTTACTAACAATCATACAAATAGCACCAACGAAGATAATTACTATCATTCCCATAAGGTAAACTGGCAATGTATCAAAATTGATAGGTACAAAAACATTTCTGCCATTCAAATCTTGTATATATTTTATTGAGTATGCAGCTACATTTATGGTTACCATAACCATCTGCAATATTACTCCCCACCAAAAATATCTATACCATTTCCCATCTGCTACTAAAACAATAAATATAACCATAACCAATTGCTGTAGTATTATACAAATTTTAAGAATCCAGTATACACTTTGCGTATACTGGACATACCCCTCTCCGACAAATACAATTGCTAAAGTATCCGTAATAGGTTGGATATTAGAAAAAACAAAAACAAGACTATACACTTTAAACTTTTCAATCTTCCATGTAAAACTACTACCTAAAGCTAAGTAAATCATTATATTCATCGCTAATGCTTGGAAATAAAAACTACAGAAATCATTCAACATTATAATGTATCCTCCCTATGCCCTTCTAATAATGCTGGTACAGCAATGAAACCAGTAAAACAATTATAATATTTTGTCGAATGTAATTCTATTTATTTTTCCAAATATTATGTAATTCTTTCCATGTTACGAACAAAATATAATATGTTATATATTACCATATGATTTTTATATTTTCAACTTTAAGTTGAATATTTTCCACCATTTGATATGTTGATTCCTATACACTTTCAGTAGGAGGGTGTATCATGAATGAAACTTTAGGAGATAGAATCAAACAATTACGTGTTAACAGGAATTTAAACCAGACTGATTTAGCGAAGCTTATTGGATGTACCGCCAGTATTATTTCTGCCTATGAATTGAATGAAAGGAAGCCTTCTATTAAAATTTTAATCAAGCTCGCTGCTTATTTTAATGTTAGTACTGATTATTTACTGGGGTTAAATCAAAATACTCGTGACCCTAATGTCGTTGATTTATCTGCTTTAACTGAAAGCCAACGTACAGCCATTAAACAACTCATTCAATCCATAAAGAATTAAGGATATTACTTAAAAGTGGTATTTGGTATTAAACTATAAAATTCCATCCATATACATCATTGCTTTATCCAGTGTAGTAACAGAATTGATTAATAATCGATTTAAAATGCTGACTGCACTTACCATAGTTTCTGCTGATATGGAATCCTCACTTTTTAAGCCTGATAACATAATATCTGTAAGGTCAATTAATTCATGAAGACTAATATTTAAAACATTTAGTTGATTGGATAACTCCTGATTGCTATTATCACTCATAATTTAGCACCCCTTTCTTATTGGATAAATTTAGGGGTGTATTTTAACGCTTCTTTGAGGGATATTCAATGGAATATTTGCATAGGATATCATTTCTCTGGTTAGGGACTTTGCTATGAAAGCAATAAAAAAACAGTACCTCTGCTTCTATCGAAGAAACTTCTGTACTGTTAAACTTGAAATCTATTAAACCATTATTATTGCTAAATCATACCTTCTACGCTTATTCACTCAATCGCCATTTTTTTATTCTGTACCATTTCCCTTTCAATGCATACCGCATTTTTTCCTTTTCCCTCTTTTTCTCTCTTAAGTCTGTCCCCTCTTACACCTATATAATAAAACTCCTCAAAATTTGTTTTTCTTTGGTACTACCTTTCTTTTTATCAAAAAACTGCATCATTTTCTGTCATAAATTTTTTCTATCTGTAATCTCTAAAACTATTGCTACTTACAAAAAAATACCAGCACTACAAAGTATAAAAGACTTAAACTCTCTTACCTATTGTGCCGGTAATTTCTTAAACAGTGGTACTGGTGGTACTTTTAACAGTAATAACTTCCTTTTCCTTTGCTATAGCTCAAGAAAATTAAGCGGCCTATTTTCTTCATATTCTCTTACTCTTCTATAAAAGGTCGCCCTACTACATTCTAACAGCTTTGTAGCTTGTTCCATGCTTATCTGATTATTCATGTACTGCTCATAAACCTTATCAAAGTTTTCTATTTTACTTTTAGGACGCCCAGTAAAACGTCCCTGACGTTTTGCAATTTCTATTCCCTCTTTTTGTCTCTGCCTAATTAATTCTCTTTCCATTTGACTAAATGCTCCAAGAACTGTGATAATTGTTTTACCCATTGGAGTGGACGTATCTACTCCTTCCTTTAAACTAATAATTATTATACCCTTTTTGTCCAGCTCGTCCATTAAATTTACAATGTCCTTTGTATTTCTTCCCAGACGTGTGATATCAACCACTACTATGCTATCACCTTCCCTTACTTTTCCTAATAACTCCTTCAGGACTTCCCTTTCCATGTCCCTTCCACTCTCTTTTTCCCTATAGATGTTATCTGGCTCTATGCCAGCTGCCTTCATGGCTTCTTCCTGTCTGTCTAGGTTCTGCATTTTTGAAGACACTCGTATGTATCCAAATCTCATAATATCCACATCCTATTTATAAATTTAAGAATTTATAAACAAGTCATAAAAATGAATACACAAATTTTTTCTCATAAGATTGTTTCTTTATCAATAATCCACTTTTTGATATGATACAACAATTTCAAAAGCATACCCTACTGAGACTCTCAAAAACCTGTTTCAATAAGGTATCATAAGCCTGTTTCAATCCACTTTTCCTTATTTTGAAATAACCATATGAGACTGTTTTGAGCCTATTTCATACTCTTGTTTCAATAAATTCTTATAAACTTATCTCAAAAGAATGTAGGAACAAAAGCTATTCTACCTTGATAAACTTTCTATTAAATATCATTGCCTATTGTCAAAAGAAATGCCTGGATTGTAAATAACCCAGGCATTCTTTTGAAACTATGTATTTATTAATCTTAAACCGTTACGCTATAATATTTCTGTAGCACATCACAATTTCTAACATTATTGTCCTCTTAAACGATTATAAATCGTCTTAGTGCTACAGCCTAATTCCTTGGCTGCTAATGCCCGGTGACCATTGTTATTTCTTAAGGCTTCCTCTACCCTCTCTTTTGTAATAGCTGTTTTATAAGCTATTTTCTTGCCCTCTCTCATATCCTGATAGTGCTTCTCTACCTTAAAATTTCCCTTTTTAAATACTTTCTCTGGATGGCCTGTTTCTTCTTTTAATTGCTCATAAGAATGAATGAAACATAATAATGTATATAAAGCCCCTTCCAGTTTTGATTCTGTATTCATCTTATTATTTGTAAGCCCTAACTTAAACTTTCTGTAATCTTCCCAATCAATCTTATGCTGACCATTCCACTCCAGTATCAATTTTAATTCTTCCTCATAATCCATCTGCTTAACCTCCATCATAAAAGTAATAGGATGTAAAATATCAAATAAACTATTTTACATAAATCAATTACTTTTATGCTGGAAAGGAAGTCCTACCATCCCAATAAAACAATTACTTTTTTCTATTGCTTAAAGAGAAAAATATCTATTTTACCGAAAGACTCTGCTTATATAAAAAGGTACTATCAGTAAATTATCTTACCGATAGTACCTTTATTTTTGCATAACTGTTTTATTTTACTGCCGTTTTGTGAAATATTGTGCAAGAAGCTTACTGAAGATAATGCTTATTTGGAACAGTTTAAGTGTATTTGACTATTAGAGAAATTTATTCTTCGATTATTATTTTCGATGCTCCATTTATGTATACCTGTATCTCCTGTAGATAGGAAGATATTATCATTAATTGGTAACTGTAAAAAACTTCTGAAAAGCATGTTTATCATACCACCATGTGAAACAACAGCTATAGAATCGTCTGGTTGATTTTCATTAATAATTTTTGAAAGAATATTTTCTGCACGAGCTCTGAACTGTATCATACTTTCACACTCATACATTGCTGTATGAGGATATTTTATCGGTGGTGCAGGATATCTAATTTGTGCTTCTTCACGTGTAAGACCTGCTAAAAGACCATTTTGCCATTCCATAAGGTCATCTTCAAACTGAACTGATATTCCAATTTTTTGGCTTAAATATTGTGCTGTTTGAGTGGTTCTTTTCAGTGGACTTGCAAAAATTTTATTTACATTAAAGTTTTTTGCAACCCATGTAGCCATTAACTGTGCTTGATTTTTTCCTTCATCCGTTAATTCATAGTTTGCTCTGCCTTCAATTACCTTTAATATATCTGCTTCTGACTGCCCATGTCTAATAATTAATAAATCCATTAATATACACCACCTAATATAATCTGTAGTTCGCTTTTATAAACAGCAGCGAATCATTAACTTCTCGACAGATCAAAATTTCTCATCCCAACAACCTGGAATTTGTTATTCTACTTGTTATGACCGATTATTTTCTTAGCTTAGGTGCAATGAGATATAGAAGACTCATAATTACAAAATATACGACAGTAGATACAACGATTTCAGCAACATCTACAGTTTTATCAAATAGATATGAAATCAAAGCATAACAAGCTCCAAAAGCAACTGCTGAAATACCATTTCTAATTAAATTTTTTTTATTCATTTTTCCTCCATTAATTCTATCGAACTACTTAACTCAGTAAATTCCGATTTATCAATGTATTTCTGCTTAATTTCCTAGTTCACTATCACCATCATATATGAATCGCTTTCTTACTATATACTACATCAAATTTCATAATTTTACCACTATGTTTTTATTTTTTATAATATCGGTGCATTAATTCTATACAAAAAAATAATAGGAAGTAAAAATAAACCGAATATTTTACTTCCTACTATTACCTGTATGAAGTACTTTTTATAATGCATAACAGGTAAAATATATATTTAATCTATATCTAAATAAGCATTTCCACCCTATTTGCGCCAGCACGATAAACATAGGCATTGTTACTTAAAATGTCATCGTCCTCCACCTCTGTTTGATTCACTTCATAAACCATGTTGTTTAAATCAATTGCTGCCATTTCTTTATCTTTTACCGGTACTAAAATCATTTCATGGAGAGAACTGGGAAGGATATACAAGTCTGACTTTGTTTGTTCTGCTATACTCTTTAGCATGTTCGGATATAAAATTGCCGTTGCCCCATAAACACCAGTACGATTACTGACTACTATCATTTGAGTTCTGTTATGTAACAGGAACATTGCACCTTCGAACTGCTGATATTCCTCTGATAAACCAGTATCTTTGTCCAGCATATCTACAATAATGTCTTCCATATCACGTACAACAGCTGGAAATAATTTAGCAGTGTTGGATAGAGCAATCTCATACAGGGAATCTATGCTGACAGGAAAACTGTTAAACAACTCATTGCCTATTCTTATGGTTTTTATGCCATCCGAACCACTCTCTACTACGATATGAAAAGTCACAACCAAATCACCAAAGACTTCTTTATAAGGAACTGTTTCCAGTAATTCTTTATTCAGTTCATAATTAACAAGCCTTACTGTAATCTTATCTTTTATCTGCTCCCAGTTTAAAGAATGGACTACAGGCTTTTTCGTATCCCAATCCTTAAAGGTAAGTATGATATTTTCTACGATATCAAGGATGAGCCTACCCTCTCTATAATCCTTGTAATAAGGAGCCATATAGATTACAGGAGCTACCGTGTCCTCTTTTCTTTTGATGCATAAACCCTCTAAATATAAACCATTATTCTTTGCAGTAGTTGTTGCCTGAATGTCATAATCACTGCCCATTTTAGCATTCAACTCAAACTTGATTGTCTCTATAAAATCCTTCAGTAACATATTTTCATTCATGATAATATATCCTCCCTATAAAATGTAAGGGACTGTCATCCGCTAGAATAACAATCCCTATCAATAGTGGTACTGGTGGTACTCACTGCCCTATTTTATTTTGTTCCTAATTTTTCAAACATATCATCCAGCATAAACTTTAATTCTTTTATGTCCTGAATTACTTTCAAATCTGATTCAGAAATTTCCGAAATGCTGACCGTGGTTATCTTATCCAGTCCTTTTCTTGTGGAATCAATAAAGGCTATCAGCTTGGATGCTAAACCCAATCCTCTGCCCAGTTTGTAGCTTCCCCTTTCCAGCTGCATTAAACTACCAGTGTTTACAAGGTTACGTAACACATTAATCATACAAGCGTCTGAAAATGTTCTGCCCGATTTTTCTGTAACATAAGCTACAATATCCTGTTTCTTATAATTATTGTTGTCTAATAACAGTTGCAGAATATAATATCTTGCTTCTTCACTGTCACTACGGAATGTCAGTTTCTTTTCTTCTGTAGCAGTTTCTGTAGTAACCTCTTCTGTTATAGTATTGTCCTTACTTTCTGTATCCTTTTTTCCCATTTCAGATACTGTAGGATTTTCCGTAACTCCTTCTACTTCCTGTACCTTATCCATTTCCGGTGCTTTTTCTTCTTCCATTACAGTACCTTCACCTGCTATATCCTTGTTTTCTGTTTCAACAACTTCATTTACTGCTATCCCTTTTTCTTCTGTTTCAACAGCTTCACTTACTACTGCCTCATTTCCTTTCCCTTCTAGTACCATACCATTTCCCTTTTTCTTATTCTTTACCATGTAAACATCCTCCTTTGAATTTGTTTCAATCAATTTCATATACATACTATAACGCTGGAAAATGTTTACGTCAGTGGTGTAACTGACGGATTAATAAAGTGAATCTGTACGTATTACATAGGAAGTGCTTCTATTTTAAAGAATCTCCTCTTTCTTTTTTATGCTAAAATTTCTCATTATCATTCACTTGAACTGTATGTCCTGTTTCATCCCTATTAAACAACTCCTCTACCTTTGTATGGATTTCCTTTACCTGTTTCTGAATCAACTCCAGACTGCATACCATATGTTCCACTGTAAAGCCAGGATAAAGGATTCCATGCACCAATACTTCCAACACTTTATCCAATGAATACAAGTCAATCATGATCTGCTCTAACTGCCTATCCTCTTCCATACCCCATGCCCCCTTTTCTTTTTAGGAATGGGATGATAACGCATTTTAAAGGAATACACAAGTACCAAAATAAAATCTGATTGTCAGACTTTTATTACCGTTTGAAATTTCCTTCCCCTATTCCGAACCCTCTCCCTCCTCCCAAACCCTTTTTTCATCTCAAAAAAATATAGGGATTTTATCCATCACTGTATAGCTTTTTTTTCATCACTGTATAATCTTTTTTTCATTTCTGTCATACCTACTATTTAAAAGCCAATTTATAAAATACCCTCTTTTTGAAAATCAATAAATAAATAATCTTATTCTATCAAAATGCTAAAATTACTTTCTCAAAATAATAAACTTGCTTTCTCTGCTATCTGTTTGTCATCCACTGCCATAAAAAAATAAATCTCTTCTTTTTTTCTTATGTATAAGATATCTTTTCTCTATGCCTATTCCCATAATTCATAATGCATCTTGCCTATGATTGCAATGTCATAAGACAAAGATAAATCTTGAAACATATAATAATATGTATTAAACTACACATATCAAAAGATAAATGAAGGAGGATGCTTTAATGAAGAGTATGGATGTTACCAATCTTTCAGAAGAAGAGATAGCTAGAAAATTTATTGATTACGTAAGTGCTTTAACCGCTAATGACTTAAAAAAATCCTATGCAAATGATATTACTATTGATGAGGATGGTCAGCAACCTATTGGTAAATTTAGACTAATACATATATATGAACCAGGCACAGATGAATATTTGACTTTTACTGTGAATTTTTTTATGAACAATGGTAAATATACAATGGAAGTATACAATCTCGAAAAAAGAGCATTAATCATTCAATGTATCCATGACCTAAAACTCCCTTCATGGATATCCAATATTACATATGACAATATAAATTTATCTGAAGTTATATGTACCGATATGGCTGTAAAACTAAAATCCGTACTTAAATAGTTTGTCAATAAAATGAATTATCAAGCCATACTACCCAATAAAGTTGTATGGCTTATAATTTATTATATTATTTCCGGCTTCTCTTCCTTTTCCTCTTTGCTTACTATCACAAAATCACTGTTCTTCTCAACAGGAACAGCATAAACCCCATGTACCTTTTTATATAATTCAGATGCCACACTTAAAACCTTATGATATATTTCGTCAGTGTAATAGCCGAAATCGTAGATTCTCTGCGTGCCACCTTTATAATTGGGAGTTTCACCATTTTTCATGGTTTGCGCATATATAAAAACTCTCGTTCCCTCCATGCATGTGATTTCTACCATGCCATGGTGATGCTCAGGTCTTTTTAGGGATGCTACTACAATGAAACGATTACATAGCCTACAGTATTCTTTGTTAATGGCTATTGAGACTGTACCATCTTTATTGAGGGATTTTATCTCAATAACTCCCTGTACCATCTTGGATTCTCCATGTTTTAATACCGGTTTTCTTTTCGTACGGATTACTATATTGCTGGATGTTACGTCCTCCACATCATACATCCAATCTTTTTTTAAGTATCTTTTGCTATTATAAATACAATAGGTTTTATCTTTAATGCCGGCTACTACTGCTTTTCTTGGAACTCTTGTTACCCTAGAAAGCAGTAAATCACCAATGCCTATTCGCTGATGCTTGCCATACAACTTTCTTAAATGGATACGAAAGTCCTCTAAACTTTCAATGGTTATTCTGCCGGTTACAATGTCATACATATATTTCATTCTGGAAACCTCTTCATGTGTGAAGCCCAGTTGTTTCAAAGACATAGGTGTTATTTTATAACCGCTGCCTACCAAATTTATGAGGATATCAATTTCCTGATTCGTAAAATATAACTTGCTTAATTCTTCAAAAGGCATAACGATATCTATTTTGGATTCTGCATGATTATTTTTAGTATCACTGATTTCATAATTACCATTACTATTACTATTATTCCGCATATCCTATTCCTCCTTCAGCATCGTTACCATGTCATTTCCACAGATGATATAAACATCCTTTGTTGCCCGGATGCTTAAGCCACAGACAGGACATGTGTATTTTCTTGTCGAACATTTCTTTTTAACAGGTTTTTGTATGCCATCCTCCCCACCACCGTCAGTACCAATACCGGGACTTCTCCCAGTTCCTATACCCATATAAGTGTAGTCCTCCCGATAAATGGTAATGTCCACTAAACCATTTTTTTCTACCCAGTTACAAAGTGCCTCGGAGGGTTCCGTAATTGTCCATCCATAACTTGGATGCTTGCTTATCAATAAATCTCTTGTTTCTGCTATTTCTTTAAACTTCCTTGTATGATAAACTCCATTCTTTGAAACATCTGCTATTCCGTTTAGGAAAGCATACAAATGACAGGATTCATGCATTAACGTAGCCACCACGTTAACAATGGGTCTGTTCAAGTATGCAGCCGATACATTGATTTCATGCTGATGGTCATATCCAGTATCCCAGCATTTCCCTAAACTAAAATGTCCAAAGGTACCTGCCTTCTTTTGAATTGTTATCGTTACATCACATAGTGAATTGTTAAAATAATCTTGATTGATTAAACCGTATATTTCTTTTAAATATTTTGCAGCTGTCGCATAATCAACTATTTCATGTTCCATCTTATAGCCTCCCTAAAATGCACTTATAATTTTTCTGAAATGCACTTTATTTTTCACTATAAAATAAAAATAGGTGTACCGATTTCAGTACACCTACATTTTTGACAGACACCATATAAAATTCAAAAAAATCCATATTCAAAACCGTAATACCGTAATTTTTACAAAGCATCTTTTACACCCAGTTAACAACCCCTGACATATTAAAACCATAAAAAAAGCCGCTACATAACCAAAGTGAATGGATTTTATTTCATAAAATCTCCACTTATCAGTCATATAACGGCCATTTTTAATTTTTCCGCAAGTCGTGTAAATCGACTTATGCAACCTCTGAAATCCCTGATTTTACTGGACTTAATCCAGTGTACAGGGCATTAAAGCGATATGCATTTCTCAGAAACTTCGATATTACTTACACCATCTAACTATACAACTAAAATCAGTGAAAACCTACTTTCATTGTACCATTGTTTTACATTATAAAGAAAACGTGTCTCAATTTAAGCCATTTATGTCATTATTTATGCTTATAACTATTATATTTTTTGAATTGTATGCCATTTGTATTAGAAAGTTATTTTCATTATCCTTATGATTAGAACTTTTTAATCCTTTTATACTGTCTGATATACTCTTTGCCAACTTAAAGTCAATTGGCTCACCTATTTTTAAATCTATCAGTGCATTACCAAATTGCTCAATACTTGGTACCCCTGCATAATCCTCATATGAAGTTCTAGAATTTCGCAATAGGTTCATCTGGCTAGTATCAACACTTACAGTTGATTTACAACTCCTACTTGGAATTATTTTAGGTTTTATTATATCCGCTGAAGCGTATAACATATCATAATGATTACCTTTTGTATAAAATACTCCGTATGATGTAATAGATTTTACTTTTGGAGATAATAAAAAATTATAATTTATACCTTTATATTTAAAAGGAATATTGCTTGAAAACAATTCATGTTGTAATAATTCAGCTTCGAACTCTCCTCCAATCATTCTGGTCAAATCTTCTTCCTTTTTATATTGCATCAGAAAAAAACGTGCTTCAGCTTTTATCTCATCATAAATGAGATAAAAAGCATCTGCAAGTTCTCTTCGTACTCTACCAGTTTTACTTTTTTTATAAGCCCCAGAAACCACCCAGCCTTTAGTACTAATAAATGTAACTTGTGAACGCCCACCATGTACTAATGTTGTATTATACTTAATTTTTGTAGGTCTCAGCCTATTCATAATAATCAAAGAATCCTGCAATTTTGTAAATAGTTCTTGTTCATAAAATGGATGATTCATATGTTTCGTTAAATTACCAAATATACTATCCAGCTCTTTACCAAAGTTAAACGTCAATTTGCTTGTCTCCAATCATTCTAATACACCACATTTACATATCTTTATAAATTTACTATCCTTATTTTTGAAAGACTAATCATTGCAAGTTTTCTTTAATAAAACCAATAAATCATCTGTATTTGTCGACATAGAAAGTTGAGGTATTTCATTCAAATAATGAATAAAGTTATTCAATGTCATTGAAGCAAATGCCGTAAGCTTCTCAATTTCTCCGTATGTAATATTATTTTCCCCAAGATCCATTTGATTTTTATACAAAAAATATTTTCCATCACTATGTGCATATATTTTATCTCTTTGATGTTTTAATTTTTTTAGTATATGTTTTAATTCATTGAATTCATTAATACTCGTTTTAATCAATTCTTTAGGTTCATCACCTATAGGTACTCCGTTATATAATGGATTCTGTAATAATTTAGTATGCATCTCCATCATATTGATAAATCTACCTATATTTTTAGTGTGCTTACTATATATAACATTCTCTTTATCCTCTTTATCAATATCAACTTCAAATATTTTATATGTTTCAATTATTATTATTTTTACTAGTGCTTGTTGTGTTACTCCAAAAAAGGTAGGTGCTAAATTCATTTCTTTTTTATACTTTTCTTTTGCCAGTTCCATTGTCTTTAATAACGAAGTACAATCATTTATAAAAGTTACATTAGATATAAATTGCCGAATATCAGTTACTATTTCCTCTTTAGTCATAATAATCTCTCCTTAGTATATTAAGTTTCATACAAAACTTACTATTAATAAATTTATTATACTACTATGACATAAAATATATCTATACGCAACTTTATACGCAATTTTTATATCGTAAGATGAAACAAGATGAATTTCAAATCCCCATATATCCCCTCTTGGAGCACCGTATAACATATGATGAAACCATATGAAACCTCAAATGCTCACCCTCCCCTTTTTAGTGAACACTCCGTTGCAAAGGCGTAACGGGGTGTTTGCTTTTTATTGACAGGTTATATACCCTCATGGCAAAGATGTCATGGAGGTTGTATTTTCTCTGAAAGCCTTATGAATCAAGGTTTTCAGCGTTTTTGACCTTTTATGACACAGAAAGTATTTTAACATAAAAGTTGCATATACGCAACTTATACGAAACTATTTATTTTTTACGAAATTTTTAGCATTATAGATTATTTAAATTGTCTCATTACCATGCTATTATGAATAGCAAGTATATCCAACTAGAAAAACAGTACCTTACATCATATCTATCTTTACATTTATATAAAAATGTACTATAATTAGTACATAAAAGGGGCAACCGCCCACAAAGTGGTTAGCCTCCGGGATACAGTTTAATAACTGCCCACGAGACCGGCTAAGTCAGGGGCAGTTATTTTTTTCGCTTATTTTTCCTATTGTCTAAATAGGTAAGCAATGCAATGATTACTAATACAAAAGTGAATAAATCACTATATGTAACATAGCTCATTGGCATCACCCCCCTTCATGGGAGGCTAACACACCCTGTACACGATTACTCTAATCATAATTATCATATTTTCTTATTATTCACAATTGAAAAAAGTCATTTAATCTCAATATCCACCCATGATAAAATTCCATTTTATACGCAACTTTATACGCAATTTTTATGTCACATGATGAAACAAGACGAATTGCAAATCCCCATCTATCCACTCCCGGTGCACCATGTAACATAGGATGGCACCATATGAAACCTTAAATGCTCACCCTCCCCTTTTTAGTGAACACTCCGTTGCAAAGGCGTCATGGGGGTTGTGTTTTTTATGGAAGCCTTATGAATCAAGGCCTTCAGTATTTTTAACCTTTTATGACACAAGCGAGTATTTTAACATAAAAATTGTTTATACGCAAGTTTTAATTTTTATAGAATATCTCTCTAAATATTTAAATCTTAATTATTTATTTGTATCCTAACTGACATCTTTGTCAGTTCTTATTTTTGAATAATTTTTTTGCTGCTTGAATTAACGAAGTAGCAAAGACCTTTTTCATTAAATATTATTCTTTATTTCCTTCCAGCGCCACCTCCACGGCTAACACCACCTCCTCCTGAGGCTGTACCTCCGCCGGGTGTATATCCAGAACCATGTGTTCTACCTACTCCGCCAGAGGAGCTTCCTGCTCCTCCACCACGGCTAATACCTCCGCCGGGTGTATATCCAGAACTAGGTGTTCTACCTACCCCGCCAGAGGAGTTTCCTGCTCCTCCGCTGGAACTGCTGGAAGAAGATCTTCCTGCTCCTCCTCCCAAACTACTGCCGAATGAAGATCTTCCTGCTCCTCCCCAGCTGCTGTCGGATGAAGATTTTCCTCCTCCCGAACTGCTGCCGAATGAAGTTCTTCCTGCCCCTCCCCAACCACTGCCGGATGAAGGTGTCCCTGCTCTTTCGCTATTTCCCTGGAATCCACCGCCGTTATGTGGGGGCCGAGAATACATTTCATCGTTAGGATTGACGCCACCCATGGGAACACCATAACCGGAGCCATTATATCCGGCACCTCGGTTATATTGATCATAGGGTGTATCATTGAAGTTATCCTGATAATATTTTTGTTTACGCTTTGATCTAAAAAACAGATAAATAGCTACAATTATTACTAAACCTGTCATCAACGCCCCTTCAGCATCCCTTCTTCTCGGCAATTTTGTAACTTTATATGACGTAAATTTTCTGCTTGCTGCTACACTCGGTAATGTATCTTCCGCCTTATTATAATTTTCATTAAAAAGATAATAAAACTTATCCGCTGTTTCAGTTGTTCCCTCACTATAATTTTTGACAGCAAATTTAGGTTCTAAAACTCGATCCAATACACTTTGCACTACTTCCTCAGTTGCAAATGCTCCCGTCTCACCTCCAGTTTGCAGCCAATAATTATCCTCCTCCTTATATAAAATCAGCACTGCATCACGGCTGCCCGTTTTAAGCTCTTTAAAAGTTTTTATTGCATCATCTTGAAAATTCAGTCCCTCTTCATAATAATTCTTTGTTACTACGAAGAAAGCGGCATTGTCTATTTCTCGGGTATTTGAGCTCTTCTTATTAATATACTCCTCGCTTGAGTCCTCTATTATATTCGCATTGTCATATACATATTGGCCAACGGCCAAATTCTCCGTCCCTGCAGGTGATTTTTCTTTCCAATGACCGCCTAATTCTTCAATAAAAGCGCCATATACTTTTTCAGCACCCAGACTATAATCCTTTGCTGCGAAGTCCGGTTCTAAATATTCCTGCAAAAGACTGGATATTTTACTGCTTGGAAGCGTCTCCTCCAGACCCGCTCCCTGCATTGCCCAGTAATCATCATCTCCAATAGATAAGAGAATTAGAACCCCATTGTTTTTATCTTTTGAACCAATTCCCCACTCATTAAAAAGATTGTATGCATAATTTTCAAGAGTTTCCCCATCTGTAAAATCCACAGTTACCAAAACAATCTGAGCCCCGGTCCCATCATTTAGCTGACTCCCATATTCCGTAATCTCTTTTTCTACATCCTCACTAATTACGTTGGCAAAATCATTAACATAGAATTGCTCTGTTGGCTGTAATGTATCGGCAACTATAGTACCATGAGGCATTACACACAAAACTATCAGAAAGACCAATCCTATACAAATCTTTTTCATATTCTATCCCCCTACTCATATAACACTAATGGTTTTATAACTGTAATTTTACTTAAGACATTTGCAGGAAAACGGTCTAAATTCTGATTAAACAGAAGACCCTTTTCGTTATATCCACTATGGGATATAATCAATCTTCTGGATTCAATATTCACAGCAAAACTATCCCTGTAATATTGATCTCTTTGCTCCAGCTCTATCGTTCCCATCGTCTCATACAATTTCATGGCAGCTTCAATTGCTTTTGTACTAGTTCCTACTTCCTCCTCCGGAGTAAGTGCACCTTGAAATAAATCTCTGTATTTAATTACTTCCTTTATTTTCTCATCATCCTTATCTATGTATCGTTGAGCAACAACGGTTAAATTGTAACATTGTCCTACCATATACTTCAAATCACCCTGAATACCCTTACCGGTATATTCATCACCATAATAAAACTGATTTAAAACTTCAATTCTTAATCTCGTAAGTGAAGAGTGCCCACCGATCAGTATTGACATCAAAACAATAATACAGGTGATTCCAGCCGCTACCTTCCTGTTTTTTATAAACTTCATATTGAATTTCTCTCCTTCAAGGATACAGAGAAATCATCCTCCAGATAATTATCCTGCTGAAGCATTTTCTTCATTACCTCCATATCAATGTCTGCCTCCATAACCTCATCTTCACATAAATCATCCAATACCTGGTGATAGGCTACAACCAATTCACTCATAAATCCTTCCATTCTTTTCATCCCCTCGATATGATTGTTTCCAACCTGTCCTTGGTTTTCTAATTCCATATAATTTTCAATTAGCCTTAATGTTGTTGGCAAATAATAAAGAAAAAATTGACTTACTTTTAAGCTTTTGTCAGGATACTTCTTTATGAATTCTATAATATGATACGAGTCATTTTCTAAGCTTTCTACCTGTTTTCTAAAAATATCATTTCCTATCAAGTTTCTCAACAGGCGCAACCTATCCAAATGACCGATTGCTGTAACTAACTGCTCATCCGCATAATTATCCCCAGTGTTAATATATCGCCCTCTATTTTCAAAGAATAGATTTATGATATAGGAAGCAGATAAATATAATATAAAAGATAACCCAAGGACAATCATATAATCGGAAATTTTATAAAGCGGAAACAGAAAAGCATAGACCAGCCACAATACCCCTATTAGATAAATTGGAAAAACAGATTTACATTTAATTTTCTTCATTCATTGCACCCCTTATGTAAACCAAATATTTTTAAATGTGCTATCTTATTCAAAACAAAAGCATTGCCTGATTAAATAATTCTGGTTTCTTCAGAGACGCAAAGTTCGGCTGCATCCCTTGCATTAAACCACCAGTCTCAACAAAGGCATCAAATTGATCCGATATTTCCGATAAACGCTTATAGTCAATCATGTGACGTTGAAAACATCTGGAAACAATGGGAATAATCCCGAACTCCTTGTTCCGTCGCTGTCCATATTACAACCGAAGTAAGTTTCATTAACTACCTCTTTCATTCGTCAGGGCATTCCCCTTTTCTTACAGCACTAATAATGGTTAAATAGTCCTGTATCATCTCTCTGGTAACATTCATATGCATTAGATATGAATCTGCCAGTGACTTTTTTAAAGCTAAAATTATACCTCTATCTTTAGTTTCTGCCGGTACCGGCGTATATTCCACCAGAAATACCGTTCTTGCAATATCATACAAGTAGTCTCCATGGCAGATATTCATAAAGTCTATGATATAAGTATTTTCTCCCGACATTATTATATTCCCCGGGTGGAAATCACCATGGCAAAGGGTATTTCCATCCGGTAATTTATCTATCATCTGCAATAAGTTTTTCTGTTCATCTGCGGTTAATAAAGCATGTGGTATGTGCTGCTTAAGAAAATCCTTGTAATCTGCAGCATTACTAATATTATTCTGAATAATTGTCTTATGCAGCTTTGCCATATAGGAAGCACATTGCTGCACATCACGAGTTCTTATGGCCCAATCCTGCAATGATTCCCCCTCTACCTTATCATATATAATGCCTTTTCTTCCTTCGATAGAGATTACTTCATATGCTTTGGGTTTTGTAAAATCCATGTCCCTTATCAGCATTGCATTATAGTATTCATTTTCTACCGCATCATCAGGATACTCTTGATTAAAAAGTTTAACTACTTTACCTTCTTCCCATTCGTATACACTTGCAGTATTACCCACACCAATAATTTTTCCGAATTTCATATGCTAAACTCCTTATTATTTATTATTCTGCTTCTAATGCAATAGAGACCAAATCTTCATATTCTATTGAAAATAACATACTGTCAGTCACATTCTCAATCCGTGATAATCTGTTTGCCTGATTCACCAGTGCTTTTTCATAGTAATTTCTAACATCTCTGGCATTTGCAAAGGCAG
>JAEXGM010000040.1 GCA_023450835.1 Bacillota bacterium
ATACTCTGCCACGGGATAACCATATGCATCTCCTATGGCCGCGCTGTCCATTCCTGCCCCACGGGCGGCATCAATACCTGCCTTGGCATCTTCCACTACAAGACAGCTCTTTGGTTCTACGTTTAAATACTCTGCTGCCATCAAGAATACTTCCGGGTCCGGTTTTGATTTCGTAATGTTATTTCCATCTGAGATTGCATCAAAGAATCCGGAAAGGCCTATTCTCTCTAATATAAATCTTGCATTCTTACTGGAGGAACCAATGCTGAGTAATATTCCGCTGCTCCTAAGCTGCTCCAGTGTATACTTTACCTCAGCTGACAGATCATTTGCGGTCATCTCTTTCAGAAGCTCTTTATACCTGTCGTTCTTCTCTTCGGCAAGTTCCGTCTTTTCTTCTTCCGTAAAGGTCGTCCCCTTCCAGCCTTCCAAGATAATCTCAAGGCTTGCCATCCGGCTTACACCTCTTAACCTATTATTGATTTCCTCATCAAAATATACACCGATTTTGTCTGCCAACTGCTTCCAGGCAAGGTAATGATACCGGTCCGTATGGCAGATAACTCCGTCAAGGTCAAAAATAACTGCTTTGTATTTCATTTAATCACCATTCTCTCTTGTTCTAAATCCTGTTTTTCACGGATACCCTGTCACTCAATTCATATACATCCTGATATACCTGAAGTCTCGTGGTGCTTCCGCTTATCAGCGTGAAGATGCTTTCCTCTTTCTTTACCTCCACCTTTATGCGGCTATCCTCATAATTAATCTGGAAACAGTATTCCTCCCAGTATTCCGGAAGCACCGGCGCAAAGCTGATACCGCTTTCCTTGATTCTAAGCCCCGCAAAGCCATAGACAATTGCCATAAAGTTTCCGCCCATATTGGCGGTATGGATTCCGTCCTTTGTATTCTTGTGAGTATTGAATAAATCCAGCTTGGCAGAGTCTCCGAAATATTCATAAGCCTTCTGTGTCAGCCCAAGCTTGGAAGCCACAATACTGAAAATACAGGTAGACAGAGAGGAATCATGAGTCGTTACCTTTTCATAATACTCAAAGGACTTGCGTATTGTCTCCAGAGACTGGGCATCCTCGAAGATAAAGTGTGCCAGAACCGTATCTGCCTGTTTACATACCTGATGGCGGTATAAATGCAGGGGGTGGTAATGCAGTAACAGCGGGAACTCTTCCGCCGGTGTACCGGGCAGATCCCATACCTTTTTCGCAAGGAAGGAATCGTCCTGGGGATTGATTCCAAGGGCCTCATCATAGGGAAGATACATATTTTCCGCCGCACGCCCAAACTCCTCTATCTCAGCGTCTGTAAGAGCGATTTTTCCCGTAACTTTCTCAATTTTTCCTGCCTCTTTTAATAAATAGAAGAACTTAACGGCCCAATTCAGATTGTACTGGGCAGCCGCATTGGTAAAATAATTGTTATTTACCATACAGGTATATTCATCCGGACCGGTTACCTCGTTAATACGAAAGCTTCCTTCGAAGTAATTTCCCACATCCAGCCACAGTCTGGCTGTCTCAAAAATAATCTCCGCGCCTTTCTCCGCAATAAAGTCAATATCCTTTGTTGCCAGGTAATAAGAAATAACAGAGTAGGCAACGTCACCGTTGATGTGATAGGCAGCCGTTCCGGAAGGGAAATAACCGGAACACTCCACTCCCATAATCGTACGCCAGGGATATAATATGCCTTTCTTATGGCCTAAAATATGCGCATTCTCTCTTGCCTGTTCCAATGTACTGTAACGGAAGCTGATAAGGTTCTTTGTGATAGCGGGCTGGGTCAGATTAAAGAAAGGCTGTATGTACATTTCCGTGTCCCAGAAATAATGGCCTTCATAGCCTTCCCCGCTTAATCCCTTAGCAGCAATATTGCAGTGTTCGTCTTTTCCTACGGATTGAATCAGCTGGTACATATTATAATTTACTGCCTCTGTCAGGGCATCATCCCCCTTGATTTCCAGCATGCAGTTATCCCAGAACTCCTTCAGATATGCCCTTTGGGCCTCGTAATGCCCGGGCAGGGGTACGCGCAGGGCTTTTTCCATTTCTTCCTTTGCCGCCTCACTGCAATCGCCATATCGGATGGAATCACAAAATACCGTGTATTTTGTCAGGGTAACTGTCTCCTGTTCCTTTATGGGAAGCTGTGCTTTATAGCAGGCACTGTGCTTTGTTTCATTTAACAACAGCTCTTTTTCTATATTTTCTTGTTGCTTTCCCTTTTCTCTCACTATTGTAAGGGTATGGGCTACACCGGTGCAGACTGACAGACCAGACTTTGAGGTCGTTGATGTAAGGTATGAAGCTCCTTCTTCCACCCAGGCTTTCTCAGGCAGGATATACCTTTTGCTCTCCTGGGCTACTCTTGGATCATTGGCATTGCTGTAATTCGTTACCTGCCCGGTATGACAGGAGGTAAATCTGATACTTCCGCTGAAATTCAGGGCTTTTACGCTGTATTCAATGGTGAATAAGGTCAGCTGGCAAAAAGAAGTCATACGTTTAATCCTGATTTCTGCTTCTTTTCCAGCCGGTGAACGCCAGTGAATCTCTCTTCCCGTAACCCCTGCCTCCATATCCAGAAAGCGCCTGCTCTTTAATACTTCTCCCTCAAAGAGGCTGAACCTTTCACCGTCAAGCTCCAGATATATGGTCTGGGTATCCGCAACATTTAACATTGCCTGTTTATCTTCCACAAGCCCGCAGAGCTTCTCTGCCTGCTTCATATCTGCAATATCATAAAAACCATTAATATAAGAACCTCTTATGGTGTCATATTCTTCCGGATAGCCTTCTTCATAATTGGAGCGGATACCGATATATCCGTTGGCATTATGAAAAACCGTTTCATTTACCATAAGGGCGTTGTTGTCTGTTTTGTTATTCTCTATCTCATAAATTTTATACTGCACTTTAATTCTTTCCTCCCTGTCCTTCATAGGTGCCTTGGCACGCTCAGATTTCTACAATTTGACCGCCCCGGCTGCAACTCCCTTTACGATGTATTTCTGGGCGCACAGATAGAATATAATGACCGGTGTTACTGTCAGCATTAATCCCGCCATTGCCAAATTCCATTCAATAGTGAACTGTCCGAAGAAGGAAGCCGTGGACAAGGGTATGGTCCGAAGGGATTTACTGGATAATACCAAAGAAGGAAGCAGGTAGTCATTCCATATCCATATTACATCCAATATGGCAACAGTTACGGTAGTCGGCTTTAACATGGGAAAAACAATCTTCCAGAATACTTTAAAGGTATTGCAGCCGTCAATGGTAGCCGCCTCCTCCAGGGATACGGGAATGGACTTTACGAAGCCATGGTATAAAAATACCGCCATACTGGTTCCAAAACCTATATTCATATAAATAAGTCCGCCTAAACTGTTCAGCATAGGGATATGCAGATTGTCCCTTACCCATCCCATTACCTGCATTAAAGGCATCATGATGGTCTGGAAAGGTATGATCATAGTCGCCACAAATACCATGAACAATATCCGGCTAAGCCTGTTGTCGGTACGCACAAACATCCAGGCGGTCATAGAAGCCAGTATAATAATGACCGTAATAGATATTATCGTTACAATAAGGGAGTTTCTAAAAGCTCCCAAAAAGCTCATCTTATTCATGGCCTTTGCAAAATATTCAAAAGAAAGGCTCTTTGGCAGTGCCAGCATATTTTTATAAAGTTCTGCCCTGTTTTTAAAGGAATTGACCAGAACAATATAAATCGGGAACAGATAGGCAAGGCATAGTACAACTACCAAAAACTCCGCCAGAATCTTACCAAGTCTTTTCATTACATCTCCACCTCCCTCTTTTTCGTAACGGAAACCTGAAGCAAAGTAATCACTGCTACCGCAAGGAAGAATACAATGGCTTTTGCCTGGCCGTATCCGTAATTATTCAGGGAGAAGATTTCATTGTATATATTCATAGCCATCATTTCCGTGGCATTACTTGGACCTCCTCCGGTAAGGGAGAAGTTCACATCAAAGAGTTTAAAACAATTGGATAAAGTTAAGAACAGGCATATGGTAAAGGAAGGCATAATCAAAGGGAATTTAATTCGGAGCAATGTCTGCCAGAAATTGGCTCCATCCACCTTAGCTGCCTCCAGCACATCCTCCGGCATAGCCTGAATACCGTTGATATAAATAATCATGATATATCCCGCCATCTGCCAGGTTGCCACAATTATCATAGCCACCAGAGCGAACTTAGGGTTTAACAGCCAGCTAAAGAACACCTTCGTTAAGCCTGTAATCTGTCCGATGGATTTGAATACATCGGTAAATATAAATTTCCAGATATAACCCAGGATCAGACCACCGATAAGGTAAGGCATAAAAAGCATTGTCCTTGCCGCATTTTTAACTTTAAGCTTTCCGGTCACCGCCAGGGCAAAAGTCAGACCCAGCAAATTAATTAACAATACAGAAAATATGGTAAATAAAACCGTGTGCACCGCAGAGGTCAGGAAACGGCTGTCTGCAAACAGTCTTACATAATTGTCCAAGCCTACGAATTTCTTTTCATTTAACGGCATTCCGTCCCAGGATATGAAGGAGTACCCGATGCCAATTATAAACGGTATTACTACAACTGTTGTAAAGATAAATACTAGAGGAAAAACAAACAAAGCATACCAGGCTTTATCCCTTCTCTTTCTCATAGAAATGCTCCTTTTATCAAACTTAAAATTACGGATAGAGAAACCGGCTCCACTGCCGCCAAATTTCCCTATCCGGTTACTTTACTAAAATCAGATTATTGTTTTCCCGCCTGAACGAAAGCGTCTGTTAATTTTTCAAGCAATTCTGTTCCGGTCATCTTGGTTGTAAAGAATTCCTGTGCTACGGGTACTAAGTATACATCTACAATACCTGAAGGCCATTTGCTCATAGGCCAGGAGATAGTCTTTCCCTGTGCCGCATAATCTGCAACCGCCTGAGACAGAGGGTCAAGCTGTGTACTTGTCATGGATTTTAATACCGGTATAAACCCGAACTTCTCCATCAGATATTTCTTTCCGGTATCGCTGGTGTATAACCAGTTAATAAAGTCTTTACCTGCCTGTATCTCACCTGCGGAAGCCTGAGAATTTACATACCAGCAGCTTGGTACGCTGACAGCGATTTTATCATTGCCGCTGATAGGAAGAGGCATAATTCCCATATCAAAATTCACATCATAATCTTTGAACATACTGTAGCACCAGTTACCCTGATGAATAGAAGCAGTCTTGCCGGTAGCAAAATCACCGGTCTCACTGTCATAATTTACTTCCAGAGGGTTGTTGGTATTGTCTCTGATTGCTTCCATAAACTTTGCAAACTCTACGAATTCAGGAGTATCCTGCATTTTTACTTCGCCTGCAACCAGTTTCTTTATGTAATCATCCGGATCTGCCTGTAAGGCAAAAGGAGTATTTAAGATATGTCCGATAAGGAAATAACTTTCCTGGGATAAACTAAAACCGTTGATTCCGGCTGCCTTCTGATCTTTTAACATCTGAACGAAAGAATCATAATTGGTAACCTTGGAAGCATCGATAAGGCTCTTATTATATACAACGCCGAAGCCCTCCATTGTATAGGGAATACCAACGACCTTGCCGTCAATTACATTTGCCATGTTGTCTGCAATATCGCCTACAAAAGATAAATCACTTAAATCAGCAAGATATGCTTTAAGATCATCTGATTCGGAACCGGGAGCCAAAGAGAAAACCGTAGGTCCCTGATTATTGCCAAGCTTTATCTTAAGCTGCTGTAAATAATCATCTCCGGTGGTTCCCCATACTTCAACCTGCACACCGGTCTCATCGGTATAAGCTTTCGCGCATTCCTCTAACTGGTCACTAATCTCAACCTTGGATTGGAAGATAACAATTTTATCTGCAGCCTTTGTCTGCTCTGTTGGTTTCGCATCGGTACTGCTGCCCGTTCCGCTTGTTCCTGCATTATCTGTCTTTGCATTGCCGGCACTTGTATTTGTTTCTTTTTTCGTACCGCAGCCGGTTAACACCATGCCCACTATCATGATAACCACAAGTAAAATGCTTGACATTTTTCTTAATTTCATAATACCCTCTCCTTAAAAAATAAAATTTTAATAAAACGTTGTACCTAAATAATAATATTTTTTTCATGCTATGTCAATATTGTTGAATTATTTTCTTTAAGACACCGATATTTTTGTTATTTATGCACATTTTTAACCACAAAAAAGCCATGTGAACCTCTCAACCTTTGTTGGTATTCACATGACTTTAGTAAAATAGTATACAGATTTACTAGTGTTTTACTTAGCAGGACTAAAATTCTTCCTTTTTCACGCCAACGCTGTCTCTAAAGATTATCTTGGCTTCAATTTTAAAAGTCTCTACATTCTTCTGTCCCCTGATATTCTCTATCAAATATCTGGCGGCAATATACCCTCTTTCATAATTAGGGATAGAAACGGTAGTAAGCCCCATGGCTTCAGCAAGATCGCAATTATCAAATCCGGTGACTGCAATATCCTTAGGAACCCTGAGCCCGTTTTCCCTGAAGGCTTTCATGGCACCAATGGCCATATTGTCATTGGCACAGACGAGGCAATCCGGAAGCTCTCTGCTTAACATCAATATCTTGGCAGCGGTGTATCCGCTCTTCTCACGGTAGTTTCCGGCAAAATAGCTCTTCTGCTGGAACTCTATATGATTTGCCGCCAGCGCATCTCGGAAAGCTCTGTAGCGTTCCTTGTTATCGGCGGTTTCTTCCGGACCTCCTACAAACCCAAAACTCTTATAGCCCCGGTCAATTACGCCTTGTATCAGTTCATACATAGGCTCATAGTTGTTGACTACCACACTCTTTGTCCATGGATTTTCCAGTATTCTGTCAAGGACTACTATGGGGTAATTCTCTGCCGCGATACGGTTCAGGACCTCATCTTTCATCTTCTTATCCAGTATGATGCTGCCGCTTGTAAGGCTGTTATTCATATATTTCTCACAGGATTTATCCGTACAGATAATCAGGTCAAAATCATTATCGTTCACATAATCACTGATGCCATTGATAATCTTAAGATAAAAGCTTCTGTCAAAATCGCTGAAATTAAAGAGGATGGTATTCGGCTTGCCGGATTTCAGGCCCTTTCCCGCCATATTGGGATAATAAGATAACTCTTCACAGATTTTAAGAATCTTATCTCTGGTATCATCCCCTACATTTTTCTTATTGTTCAAAACATTGGATACTGTTGACACGGAAACTCCTGCCTGCTTTGCAATGTCTTTAATTCCTACCATAAGCCATCCCCCTTTATGCTCGGATTTTATTATTTCTGTAAAATATTTTACTATATATCAGTAAATTTTACAATATATTTATATAAATCACTTAAGTTTTTATTTTATCTTTCTTTATTACCTCCTTATCCTCTTGGCAGCAACTTTAAAACTATAGCCCCATTGTCGGAGCTGTCCTATTACTGTCTTTTACCGTATATTTTTCATCCTTTTACCGCCACCCTGCATTCTTACTCTCTTCCTGTTGTCCAACTTCTTTTTAATTCAACTGCAAAAATAGCTCTACTGCTTTTCCTTCTGAAAAAGCAATAGAGCTTATAATACTCCCGGTTATCAGGCAGGATGGCTTCTAAATATACAGCCTCCTTTATTTAATTTCTTATGAGATAATCAAAGGCACTTAGTGCAGCGTTTGCACCGGAGCCCATGGATATAATAATCTGCTTATAAGGACTGTCAGTACAATCCCCTGCGGCAAAGACACCGGCAACATTGGTATTATTATGACTGTCCACCACTATCTCACCTATCCGGTTACGGTTAATGGTATCTCCCAGCCAGTCTGTATTGGCAACCAGACCAATCTGTACAAATACGCCCTCCAGAGCAAGGTGCTTCTCTTCTCCTGTCTCTCTGTCGGTAAAGGTGATTCCGCCGACTTTACCCGTCCCGGTTATTTCCTTTGTCTGCACATTGGTATAAACAGTAACATTAGACAGGCTGTTAAGATGCGCCTGCAGCACGGCATCTGCCTTTAGCTCCGGCATAAACTCCAGAACTGTAACCTGCTCCGCCACACCTGCCAGATCTATAGCCGCTTCAATGCCGGAGTTACCTCCCCCGATAACAGCTACTCTCTTCCCTTTAAACAAAGGCCCGTCACAGTGAGGACAGTAGGCGACTCCTTTGGTCTTAAATTCTTCTTCTCCCGGTACATTGACTTTCCGCCACCTGGCTCCGGTACTTAGAATTACCGTCCTGCTCTTGAGAACAGCTCCGCTCTCCAGTTCCACTTCGATAAATTCTTTCTTAACAAGCCCCTTCGCCCGCTGGCCTCTTATGATATCCACTTCATAACTCCTGACGTGTTCCTCCAGGCTCTGGGCTAATTTCGGCCCTTCCGTATATTTTGTACCAATGAGATTCTCTATTCCCAGAGTATCAAGCACCTGCCCGCCAAAGCGTTCTGCTACAATACCGGTACGAATACCCTTACGTGCCGCATAGATAGCCGCACTGGCTCCTGCGGGACCTCCACCTACTACCAGTACCTCAAAGGGTTCCTTTTCATCAATTCTGCCTGGCTCCAGGGGAACATCCAGTTTCGAGAGGATTTCTGTAAGTTCCATACGTCCGCCGCCAAAGAACTCTCCGTCAAGATAGACCGCCGGTACTGCCAGAATATCTTTTTCCTCCGTTTCGTTCTTAAAAACTGCTCCATCAATCATCGTATTGGTATATCCCGGGTTCAAGGCGCTGATAATATTTAACGCCTGTACAACCTCCGGGCAGTTATGGCAGCTTAAGCTGACATAGGTTTCAAACCGGTGCTCTCCCTTTAATGCCCTGATCTGCTCTTTTAAGCTCTCTTCAATCTTCGGCGGTCTGCCGCTGACCTGTAAAAGAGCCAGCACAAAAGAATTGAATTCATGTCCGAGGGGAATCCCGGCAAAGGTTACACCTTTTAGCTCGCCCTTCTTGCATATCTGAAAACTTGGCGTTCTCGGCAAGTCTGCCTTTACTATATTAATTTTCTCTGACAGAGAGCCAACCTCATCAATAAAGCTTACCAAATCCCCGGATACAGCATCAGCGCCGGCACTCACTTTTATATCTATTTCATTTTCCAGCAGCTTTAAATATTCGGTCAGCTGACTTTTAATCTCTTCTTCCAGTACCATTGTTTAACCATACCCTTTCCAACACACCTTAAGTTTGGGCCAAGGATTTTCCAGGCAACTTGTGTGAATTATTTATGCAGCAAAATCAGATTTTTCCTACAAGGTCAAGACTGGGCTTTAAGGTTGCGCCGCCTTCTTTCCATTTTGCGGGGCACACTTCGCCCGGGTTATTTCTAACATATTGGGCAGCTTTCAGCTTATCGACCAGAGTGTCGGCATTTCGTCCGATATTGCCGGAATTAATCTCCACTGTCTTAATTATGCCGTCCGGATCAATAAGGAATGTTCCCCTGTCTGCCACTCCGTCTTCCTCAATCAGTACGTCAAAGTTTCTGGAAAGGACATGGGAAGGATCTCCGATCATGGTATAGGTTAACTTACGGATGGCTTCTGAAGTATCATGCCATGCTTTATGGGTAAAGTGGGTATCTGTGGATACGGAATAAACTTCTGCTCCCAGCTTCTTAAAGGTCTCATAATTATTCTGCAGATCCTCCAGTTCCGTAGGGCATACAAAGGTAAAATCCGCAGGATAAAAGCAGATAATACTCCACTTATTCTTAAAATCAGCCTCTGTTACCTCTAAAAATTTTCCATCACGAAATGCCTGTGCCTTAAATGGCTTTACTTCTGTTCCTACTAATGACATAGATAATACCTCCTAATATTTTTTGTTATAATATAATTTAATATTATTATATTTTATTTATTGATACCAGTAATCATTACTGATATTATAATATAGAATTCCTTTCTAATTGTCAAGGGTTATTTTAATTTTTTTCCAACATTATGAATTTTTATTTTATTATTTTATCCGGAATTTCAAACTTTTTTATTTCTTAATCCATCTAACTATATGACAGGGTAAAATACCTGCTATCAGCTGATACTACAACAGAGAGAAGGTGAGGCTTTGTGAAAGACAGTGTGTACACACAATTAACAGAATACATAACCGGCAATCAGAGTAAATTCTACCGCCTGGCTTACAGCTATCTTAATAATAAGGAGGCTGCCCTTGATGCCGTGCAGAACGCAGTCTGCAAGGCTTTAGAAAATTATCAGACTTTGCGCAATCCGGATTATTTAAAGACCTGGTTCTACCGAGTTCTGGTAAATGAATGTCTGGCATACAGAACGAAATACCGCAGAGAGCTTCCTTTAGAGGAAGAATTGGTTCGGGAAGATTTTTACTATCAGAAAGAATTTGATGAAGGCTTGAATCTATATGATAAGGTAAATAATCTGCCTGACAAATATAAGACCGTTATTCTGCTTCACTACTATGAAGACATGACGCTAAAAGAAATTGCAGCTATCACCGGGATTAATCTAAGCACTGTAAAGACACGGCTTTATGCCGGAATAGGGCGGCTGCAAAAGTCCCTGAAAGGAGAACTCATATGAAAGAAATCAAAGAATTTCATGCCGCAAAAAACATCTATGACAGCATTAAGATTCCTCCGGAATTAAATACACGGATTGAGTCTGAGATAAAGAAGAACGAAATTCCATCCCCAATCGAAAGCCCCATAAAAAGGCATCATATCCGGCTGAAATTCAGCCTTACCGCTGCCGCTGCTTGTGCCGCACTGCTTATTACAGTTTTAAACACCAATGCGGTTTTTGCAGAAAATGCGGGAAATCTGCCTGTCATCGGCTGGGTAGCAAAGGTATTGACTCTTCGCAGTTACGAGGAAAAGGATGAAGATAAGACGGTAAAGGTCACTTTACCCCAGGTAGATTCCAATACTTTGACCGCAGAAAAGGTCAACAAATTAATCAAAGAAAAATCCAGTGCCTATTTAAAAGAGGCAGAAGAAAGAGTAAAGGAATATAAGGAAGCTTTCCTTTCCACCGGAGGTACCGAAGAGGAATTTAAGGAAAAAAATATTGAGATTAAGGTAAACTACGATGTGAAATATCAGGATAATGATATGGTTTCCTTTGTCCTATACGGCGCGGAGTCCTGGGTGAGTGCTTATGATTTTAACACCTATTTTAATATCAATCTGAAAACCGACACCGAGATGACCCTGCAGGATATACTGGGAAGTGACTATATCCAGATGGCCAATTCCAGTATTAAAGACCAAATGGCAGAAAGGGTAAAAGAAAATTCCGACAGTATGTATTTTACACCGGATGAAGGCGGTTTTCAGACCATTGACCAGAATACCAAGTTCTATATTAACGAAAACAAGAATCCGGTCATTGTTTTTGATAAATATGAAATTGCTCCGGGAAGTATGGGAATTCAGGAATTTGAGATAATGAAGAAATAAATAGAACCGTTCTGGCTCTGTATCAACAGCTGGGGAGAGAGTCTTTGAATCTCTCCCCAACTGCTGACACGGAGCCAGAATAAATGAGCTGCTGCAATCTATGATAAATCACAAATGCAGCAGCTCTATAATTTTAGTAACCTTTTGATTTTAACCAGGTCATTGCCTCATCTTCATTTAAGAAGGCCTGCTGAGGAAACTTAGATGATATCGCTCTGTTAATCTGCATTTTAACAATAGCGCTATCTACTATAATAGCTCCAAACTGCAGATTATTATCTGCCAGCCATTCGGTGTGTTTAGCCATAACATCACCCAAATCTGACATCTTATATTTTCTTAAGTCGCTTACGATTACCCAGGGTTTTTTACCGATTGCAGGGCCAATCTTATTTTCGAACTGACTATGATACTCTTCATAGTCTTCTTTTGTCCAGAGACCTACAGGTGTCTCATAAACTATTTTTTTGTCTGCATCATAGTTTATGGAGTACAGACCCTTTGGATGTGTTATTAACATAACAAATTTCCTCCTAAAGTAAAATTTATTTTGAAATGGAGTAGACCTCCAAGACAAGCGGATTCTGCCTTACTTTACATCGAATTCTTCCAGCCTTTGTTTCAATACCTGAGCTATGCTATACATCTCATTAGAACACTCTGCAACCAATTGTATCAGGTTATTCTGTTCTTCGACGGAAGAAGATGCTTCCTCTGTTCCCGCTGCTGTCTCTTCTGATATACTCGCAATCGTTGCAATCATATCTTCGGCTTCTCTCGCATCTTCTGTCAGTGTCTGAGTAGCACCGGCTACCGCCTTTACTTTCACACCAATAGAGAACACTTTTTCCGAGATATCTGTAATAGAACTTACCGTATGTTCAAAAGCTTTTTCCTGTTCCTGTGAAAGTGTATTGGCTTTCTTGATCTGCATAACAGTATTCTCAATGCCCTGTTGGACATCGTTGATAATCTCTGTAATCTGTTTACCGGATTCCGCTGATTGCTCCGCCAATTTACGAATCTCTTCGGATACGACCGCAAAACCTCTTCCATGCTCACCGGCCCTTGCTGCCTCAATAGCAGCATTTAATGCAAGCAGGTTGGTCTGTTGTGCCACACCTTTTATAACCTCTAATATCTTGCCGATTTCCTTGGATTTATCCATCAGGTCCGTAATGGCAGAGCCCATATTCTCCGTAATGACCTTATTCTCCGCCATCTTTTCTTCCTGAAAGCGGATGGATTCTTTTACCTCTGTCATAGCTGCGATAGCTTCATCGGATACCTTGTCAGACATTGCCATGTCATCTCCGATGCATATAATCATCTCGGTGATATTATTAATTCTGGTGCTTCCTTTTTCCGTGGATTCCGCCTGCTGGGTGGCACCCTCCGCCAATTGAGATATGGAAAGAGTTACTCTGTTTGAAATGTCACTCATTTCTCCGGAGGAGCGTTTCATTTCATCAGAAGAAAAGGTAATAATATCCACTGATTCCTTCACATGCTGAATAAATTCATGAATATTATTCTTTGTATTTGTTTTTGGCTTATCTTCGCTGTATTCAGAATTAGCTTCTGTTACCACAGCATTCTTTAACTTGTTTTTTAGCAAAAGCGTCAGACAAAGAGCTGCCAGTACCAGTAACACAACGGCTGTTATCAACATAAAGGCTAAAAATCCGCCCTTTGAAACATGTCCTTCCCCGCTGCTTTTTAATAGGGACTGCACTCTTAAAAATGCTCCTGCTGTTAAAAGAATAAAGCTGCCAAACATTACAGCAAGAGTAGAAACTAAAATACTCCTTAATGCACCTTTTCCGTTATAACTCTCCACACTCAAGACCTCCTAATGTAATTATCTCTGTCATTTATCGCATAAAAATAGCCAAATGCAGTCTCCCACAGATGGCTACATTAACTACAGCAACCCGACAATCATAGCATACGCCTTAGACTCGCGGCTTTGCGCCCTTATCTTTAAATAAGTTTGCTTTTTTTAAGTTAGTATAATACGAAATAAAATGTGTCATGGTTTGAAGTTTTTTCTGTTATTATAACCTACCATGTCGATTTATATAATATGATTATGATTATACATAAAACTTGCTCAAAAGTCAAATTTAATGTACTAAAATTTACATAAGTGTGAAATATTTCTTATCATTACCTTATAAAGCCAATCCGCCATCAATTACAATAGTCTGTCCTACGATATATCTTGAAATATCCTGGCACAGGAAATAAGCTAATTCCGCTACTTCTTCCGCATCGCAGAAGCGCTTTGCCGGTATTTGCTGCTTATAAGCTTCCGCTGCATCTCCCAGGCTGTCCAGCATATCGGTGATAATAATTCCGGGAGCAATAGCATTTACATTAATGTTATTTCCGATTAACTCCGTACTCAGAACCTTGGTAAAGGCAGAGATACCTGCCTTGGTCGCAGTATAGCCATAGGAAGCAGGAAGCATCTTAACTGCAGCAAGGGAGCTGATATTAACAATCTTTCCATGATTCTGCTTAATCATATAGGGAGCAACTAACTGGCATAAATTAAACATACCGGTTAAATTGGTATTCACCACATCGTTCCAATCCTTCTGGCTCATATCGGTAATCGTATTATAGCGTACAACTCCCGCATTGTTGACCAGAATATCAATTTTTCCGAATTTCTCGATTGTAAAAGCTACCATTGCTTCCAATTCATCTCTTTTTGCGATATCGCACTGATAAACATAAGCTTTTCTGCCAAGGCTTTCTATTTCCTTTTGTACCTTAAGAGCGGATTCTTCATTGCTTACATAATTTACAATTACATCTGCTCCTTCTTTTGCCAGTTTAAGTGCTATTGCCTTGCCGATTCCTCTGGATGCTCCTGTTACTAATGCTGTTTTTCCTGTTAACATATGATTCCTCCTTATACTATTGGTATTTTAATCAATCGTGCTTTTGTAATGCCTTAAGCCTGTCTCCGTTGGGAGCTCCTTCACTGCCGTCCGTTATAATTTCAATAACGGCAGGACCTTTTAAACCGCTTAAGAACTCCGGTAACTCTTTTATCTGGCTGTTTTCTCTTAGTTCCATGGTTTTTATCCCGCAGGCTCCAAGCATATTTGCTATGCTTATTCTCTCCTGCTTAAAGCCTTTTACCACTCTTTCAAAAAGGAACTGATGACCATGCTCTACAAAACCTAACATGGCGTTATTTATAATAAAGTAGACAATGGGTAACCCGTATTCATTTGCAGTAAGAACTTCCATACCATTCATAAAGAAATCCCCGTCACCTGCAAATACTGCAACACATCTCTCAGGATATGCCACCTGCACTCCTATGGCACCGCCGATAGCAGAGCCCATAGCCGCATAATTTAAGTTGGTCTCAAAATCTCCGCCTTCCGGTATAGAAAGATATTTGAAAGCAAAATTCATAAATTCTCCCATGTCTGCCATGTAGTAAGTATTCTTTGGCATATACTCCGGAAGTTCCTCCATAAATTCGCGAAGGCTTACTCCTGTATTTGTCTTTTCAAGCTTGGCATTGACAGCAGGTCTTGTAAACCCGGTATTTTTACCGGAAGCAGTATGATTAATGATATAGGGTATGGCCAGTCTTAAATCTGCGCAGATTTTAACGTCTGTTTCGTATACCTTGCCAAGTTCTTTCTCGTCCCAATCAATGTGTATGACCTTTTTATTTTCTACCAGGGCTTTGCTGAAATTATTCGTGGCATTTTCACCTAAAGCAGAGCCAAGGACCAAAAGGCAGTCAACGGTTTCATCATTTACGTAACCCGATGCCGCATCGGTGCTGGCGAAGCCATAATTACCAAGATTCAAAGGAAATTCGGAAGATACTACTCCCTTGCCCTCTGGTGTGGTAATAACCGGCCATTGCAGGTGTTTGCTCAATTCCATTAATAATTCTGATTTTCCCCTTGTACCCTTGCCGGCTAATATAAGCCCTTTTCCGGCTCCTTCAATCAGTGTGCAGGCTCTCTTTAAGCTCTCCGTATTCACTGCATCTATTTCATAGTTTCTTCCTGACAGCTTTGGTATCTCTTCCGACAACTGGCTCAGCTGGATATCAATCGGTATGGAAAGGTGCACCGGTCCCATCGGTACGGTGTTTGCCAACTCAACCGCCAGCGCCAGCTCTTTCAGAACATCTTCCTCTTTCAGGACCGTCTTACTGTATTTTGTGACCGGTCTTAGAATTTCTTCCGTATTTAATTCCTGAATAGCTCCTTTTCCTATCTGCCATCTGTGGACATAGCCGGTTAAAAATAATGCCGGTGACTTTGCGCGATAGGCATCTGCTACTCCGTTTATCATATTATTCGCGCCTACTCCGCCTGCTCCTATGCAAACCGCCATTTTGCCGGTAACACTTGCATATCTGGCTGCCATATAGGCCGCTCCGCCTTCGTTTTTGGCAACGATAGGCTGAATATCAATATCATTTAACGCATCAAAGATCGGGCTGATCGTACCGGCCGGAATGCCAAATACATAATCGACTCCCGCTTCTTTTAGAAATCTCCATATTCCATCAGCAATTCTCATTTGAAACTCCCCTTTGTAAACTCATCTAAGAATTAATAGGTACCTTCCAGGTACTGCTCTGCCAGACTGCTGCAGATATCCATTTCTTCCCTGGTAAACTGGTGCTGTTTTCCTATGGCTGCAACGCATATTATCGCTTTTACTTCATCTTCTCTGACCACAGGAATAATCATAATACTGTCCAGGCCAAAAAGAAAAAAAGCATCCGCTGATCTACTGTCATTGTGCGTATCAAATATCTCAACCGGCTGCCTTTTTTCAGTTATCTCCCTTAATATATAAGTGTCTTTCACATAAACAGGATTCTGTCCATGCACTGTTTTCCATTTTTCAATTCCCAGTGTATCTGTCTGAGTCTTATAAACAGGTTTTAAGCGTCCCTCTTCAATTCTGTGATAGCCGATGTCTTGAACGTCTGTTATTTCTACAATTTTTTGAAATAATTCTTCCAGTACTTTCAGCTCCATTTTGTACTCCTTTCTTATTCATCTTTTGTAGTAGTAAGAATCTGTCATTGATTATAGGCCTTATGTCGTTTCTACAATCAGATACCTAGCGATATTATTATCGCCTTTTATCAAAAATTTCATAACAATTTCTGATAAATTATATTTCAAGCAGCAATCTTGGCAGCTAAGCTTTGGTTGCTGCAAGAATATCAACGCAATATACAATTTACCTTTTTTTGTAATTTCTATATCAATTAATACTATATTATCATACTTTTTAACCAAAGTAAAGACCACTATTTTGATAGGTTTTTATCGAATTGCACAAAACGACAATTTTCTTGCTTATTTTCACAACTCCTTTTATAATGCCTTTCAAGGAATAGAAATACAAAAAGTACCATGTCTCTCAGCAAATATAGCAGAGTGTTATGGTACTTTTATATTTACATCATCATCCGAAATGTCCGCTTACATAATCTAACGTCTTTTGCTCCTTGGGATTTACAAAGATATTCTCCGTAGTGTCATACTCAACTAAATCTCCCATAAGGAAAAACGCTGTTCTATCTGCAATACGGGATGCCTGCTGCATGTTATGAGTTACAATAACAACAGTAAAGGTCTTTTTAAGTTCTCCCATTAAATCTTCAATCTTATAAGTAGATATGGGGTCAAGGGCACTGGTCGCTTCGTCCATCAGTATTACTTCCGGATTCAGTGCTATGGTCCTGGCAATACAAAGGCGCTGCTGCTGACCTCCCGAAAGAGAGAGCGCACTCTTTCCTAAACGGTCCTTCACCTCATCCCATAGAGCAGCCGCCTTTAAACTGCTTTCTACGATATCATCCAATTCTTTTTTCTTCTTCCCATGATACTTCGGTGCATAGGCTATATTATCGTATATGCTCATAGGAAATGGATTTGGCTTTTGAAATACCATGCCTATCTTCTTGCGGATTAGCATGGGATCGATTTTGCTGCCATAAATATTAATATCATCATAAATGACTTCCCCTGTGATTCTACAGCCCGGTATAGTGTCATTCATACGGTTCAGAGTCTTTAAAAATGTAGTCTTCCCGCAGCCGGAAGGACCAATTAACGCTGTAATTTTATTTTTCTCAATATCCATATTGATATTGTTGATAGCCTGTTTTTCTCCATAATAAAGGTTTAAATCCTTTGTCGTAATAATACCCATCAGTTGACACTCACCTTCTTCTTAAATATGCTTGCAATAATATTGGCGGACAGATTAATGATAAATACCAGAATCATTAATACCGCAGCCATCGCATAAGGCACCCAGTCAGGGGACCCGCCTTCTGTCGCATACAGATAAAGCTGTACCGTAAGACCTGCTCCCGGTTCTGTTATATGCTTTATCGCATTTGCCGGCATGGTATAATCAACACCTGCCGTATAGAGGAGAGCTGCCGACTCACTGACAATACGCCCAATACTTAAGATAATAGCCACCACAATACCCGGAAGGGCACAGGGAAGCAGTACCGTCCTGATAATATGAAGCTTGGAGGCTCCCAGGGCAAAGGCCGCTTCACGGTAAGAAGGATTGACCTGCATCAAAGACTCTTCCGTGGTGCGGATCATAGTAGGAAGAACAATTAACGTACAGGTAAGCGCACCTGCTATCATAGAACCGCCGCTGCTTCCGGCCTTCAGGGCATTTATAAAAAATGCCAGCCCAAACAGGCCATATACGATAGAAGGGATACCCGCAAGAATCTCTATGGAGAAGCGGATAGCTGCAATGATCTTACCTGGTTTTGAATATTCGGCAAGGTATATGGCCGTTCCTATACCAAGGGGTATGGACACAATAAGGGACAGCAGCACAATATAGAGAGTATTGATAATCATTGGCGCAATACCGTAGGTCTCATCCAGACGGGAAGGCGCTTTTGATAAGAAATCCCAGTTAATATAGGGAAGCCCTTTTACAATCAGGAACCCAATAATAGAAACAACCAAAATAACCACAATCGCAGTTACTGCGTAAATCAAGGCCCGTATTGCCAAACTTCCCGGCCTTATCCGTTTTTCATAGGTAGTATTAGCCATTTACCGCACCAGCCTTTTTTATAAAGATATGGAATATTGAATTGATAATAAAAACAAATACAAAAAGAACCAAACCGATTCCAATCAATACACCTCTGGTTTGTTCCGTGGCATAGGACATTTCTGTTACGATCGCAGTTGTAAGAAAGCGTACCGGTTTTAGCATAGACGGCATCTGGGGTATATTTCCGGCCACCATCATAACTGCCATAGTCTCGCCAATAGCCCTTCCGACACCAAGTAACACCGCAGCCATAATACCTGATTTTGCAGCCGGTAAGATAACTGTAAACAATGCATATTCCTTACGGACACCTAAGGCATAAGCCGCCTCCAGATACCCTTTGTCAACAGCGTTGATACTCGTCTCGCTTACGCTTATAATTGTGGGAAGCGTCATAATAATCAGGACTATAACCGATGAAAACATCGTTAAGCCGGAGGATAAGTCAAACATTTTCTGAACCAGGGGAACTATAAAAATAATTCCGAGGAATCCGTAAATAACCGACGGGATTCCTGCCAGCAAGCTGATGATCATTCTTATAATTGAGCCTAATCTCTTAGGCATAAGCTGCCCGATTGCAATGGCTACCAGAATAGATATAGGAACTGCTATAAGGATTGTAAAAAAAGTGGAATAGAAAGAAGATAATATGAAGGCCAGTATACCATACTGAGGCGGTTCATTTGCAGAATTCCAGACTTTCCCCAACAGGAATTCTTTAAGACCTACCCTGGCAATACTCGGCCCTCCATTTACTACCATGAATACTCCGATTAAAACGACTGATAAAACAGTAATGAAAGCAAAGAAAAAGACAATTGCTTTAAAAATACTGTTATACAAATAAACTTTCTGCGTCTTCATTCTTCTCCTTTAAACTGACATTGCCACTGCAAGATGCAGTGACAATCATCAGTTGTATTTATTTTAGCTGCCTGTCTATTCCAATTATTTGGTTACAGTTACTTCGCAAACTGCTGTCTTCTTGCCGCTTACTGTAGTAACAGTAATCTTAACCTTACCGGCTTTCTTGCCTGTAACAACACCGGTTAAAGATACGGTAGCTACAGAAGGATTAGAAGAAGTCCAGGTTACTGTTTTGTTGGTGGCTGTGGAAGGACTGACAGTTGTCTTTAATGCAACAGTTTTTCCAACCTTAACATCTGCTTTGGTCTTGTTTAACTTAACTCCTGCTACAGGATTTTCTACCGTAACAAGGCAAGTTTTACTGATGTTTGTTCCGTCTGTTGTCTTTACGGTAACAACTGCGGTTCCAACTTTGATACCTTTTACCACACCGGTGGAAGAAACGGTAGCCACTTTCGTGTTGGAAGAAGTGTATGTAACTTTTTTGTTTTCTGTATCAGCAGGTGCAACATTTGCAATGATTGTACCGGTGGAGCCGGGCTTTACGCTAAGAGTAGCACTGCTTAAAGTGATGCCTGTTGCCTTTACTCTTACAAGGTTGTTCTTAACAAATCCCATCTTATCAATGATGTTCTGTCCGTCTGCGCTGGAGATGAAATCTAAGAAGGCCTGAGCTGCAGGAGTAATTGTCTTTGTTTTATTGTAAACTAGTAAGAAGGGTCTTTTGATTGCATATGTACCATCAGCTACGGTATATTTGGAAGGTTCAACGCCTTCAACCTTTAATGCCTTTACTTTAGATTCATCCATATCGCCAAGAGACATATATCCGATAGCGCCGGAGTTGTTCTGAACGGAAGTCTGCATAACACCTGTACTTGCAAGAGAACCGTCTAAGTTAACATCATAACCGCTGGGAAGTGCTGTGCCAAAGTCTACCTTGAAGAAATCTTCAAAACAGCTTCTTGTACCGGAGCCTGCTTCACGGCCAAAAGGAGCAACTTTAACGCTTGTTGCAAAAGAACCTGTAATCTGATTCCAGTTAAGAGAAGAAGAATCTCTTGTGTAGATCTTGTAAAGCTGTGCGGGAGAAATTTCGTCAATAGGGTTTTTCTTATTAACAACTACTGCAAGTCCATCTAAACAAATCTGAATCTTATTTAATACGGTTGCTTCATCGGATGTAAGATTTCTGCTGGACATACCGAAATCAACAGTAGTGCTGGCACTTTTTGCATCTGAGATACCTGCGCCGGAACCGGTAACGTTCTGCTCTACAATTTTAATGTTCGGGTTTTTTTTCATAAAGGCTTCGCCAAGAGCCTGGATAAGCGGATTCACGGAAGTCGAACCTGAAAATACGACTGTTCCACTGGCAGTTGATGCTGCTGATACCGGAGTGGTAGGATAATAGAATACTGAAAGAGCTAATACGAAAGATAAAACAGCTGATACAAACTTCTTCATAATACTTCTCCTTACTTTGTTTTAATTTATATTTTGTATATCGCTTACAGACATACTATAGTCTCTCAAAGTAAAGTTAGATACCATGAATTGTAAAAAATGGAATTCAGTGTGTAAAGCATTTGTTAATTTTTTCTCTGGTAGATCCATCCATCTAATAATCTCTTTTATTTTAACTCATCTACCCAGATACCATCTGCCTTGTGCCAATAATATTCACTGATATCCTCCTCTAAAAATACCCGCAGCATCTTATCCATTCCTTCTGCCATCCTCTTGTCCTTTAGCTCCTCCAAACCGGTCCAATAGACCTTCCCTTCCTCCGACGAAGTAACTTCCCCGGTGAATTTATCTGTCTTATAAAACAATACGACATAACGGGTGCTATCTTCTGTCATGAACTGCTTTATCCCGCACATTCTGGGAGAGGATATCCTCAGACCTGTCTCTTCGTATACTTCTCTTATCACGGAAGCTGTAAAAGATTCCTCCCTTTCAACATGCCCTCCCGGAAAGGTAACTCCTCCCCACTCCTTATCTGCCCTATCCAGAACCAATACCTTTCCTTCGTTATCATATATCATGCACATATTTGTAAATATGGCCTTTTCACTTCTGTCCATCTTTTCCTTCCTCCTCATTTGTAATCCAATATTAGTCTATTGCTTTAAATATTCTTTCCATATTAATATATTACCATGGCTTACACCGCCTCTTTCCCGTGCCAATATTATAGTTCAACTGTTTTATTAATTCCAGCTTATGTAAATACACTTAACTGTTTTTTGATATACAGCTACATATTAACCTAGCATCTCTATAATAAAAAGGGAAGCTCGAACTGATATGTCCTTCCAAGCAGACATGGCAAATAACCAGATCAACTTTGATGGGATATCATCTCTTGCTCCCTATTTTTTATTTATTCATTGTTTTTAATATCTTGCAGATAGAGTCAATTTCCTCATCAGACAGACTCGAAATATTGTCAATTCGCCCTTTTATCATTTCGAGGGTTTCTTCCCTGACACCTTTACTTTTGCTGTTGGCTTTCAGGAAATAACTGGTGATGGTACTGGTGATGGAACCGATTAATCCAATACCAAATATCATCAGAACAGCCGCTATGATTCTGCCCAGATCGGTTCTGGGAGATAAATCACCGTATCCCACTGTTGTTGCCGTCACGAATGCCCACCACAGACCATCCTCAAAGGACATCTTTTCCGTATACATAATGCCAAGGGCACCCAGGAAAATAGCCAAGGCTGTCAATAGAATCACATTCTTAAGCCCATTGGTATTAATAAACACCTTCACTTTTCGAAAGGCTTTTCGCGGAAATGCTCCCACAATGCTAAGGCTTAACAGCTTTGCCAAAGAGGTGGCACGGAATATACGAAAAGCGGAATGAAAAGGAATAATTGCAATCAGGTGAAATATGTTCTCACGAAAAAACACTTTTTTATTCTTGGCAAGAACCAGCCGAATTACGTAATCAACTGTTAAAATACCAAGAATCCCCCAATCCAATATGTGTTGCCAGTAGGATAATCCCCTTGTTATATCAATAACTGCCAGTCCGGTTCCAACTAATGCAAGGACGCAGATAAAATATTCATAGATTAATCTTCTTTTCTTCTTGTTTCTTCTTTTGCTCTTACTAGAATTGCTTTTGCTGTTACTCTTTTTATCATTTACAATTACAGGTTTTATCGGTGAATTCTTCCCTGTCGCCTGCTCACCTACAATACCCTTTTTCTCCAAAGGCATTCCCCCTTACCAAGAATTTTAAGAGAACCTTCAGGCTGATTAGCAAGTCCAAACGAACTCTTTGCCTATATTATAAATCCTAATTTAACTCTGTCAAGGGAGGAGGAGGCCTTGTACCTCAATCTTAAATTAATCTTAATTTATCGAAGGCGTGATAGATTCCATCCTTCGCAATATGCTCCGTAACAAAGGTAGCTTTCTCTTTGACCTTTTCCACAGCGTTTCCCATAGCCACACTAATATTGCAAAATTCAAGCATCTCAATATCATTGGCTCCGTCACCAACTCCAATCGTATCCTCCTGCCGTAAGTTATAATGGTCAAGAATCTTTTGGATTCCACTTGCTTTATTCAGTGAGGTCTGCATAATCTCTCCGCCATACCCCAGGAAGCGATAGCTCATGGGTACCAGCTGAAAGTCCCCCCCAAGCTTTTTCTCCAGCTCTTCAATGGAATAATCCGATTGAAAAACAACAATCTTATCGACCTGATTCATGGAAGCCGGAAGTTCGTCAGGAAAAGCAGCTTTTGTTTTCAAAAGCCGTCCTACCTTTTCCTTATACTCAGGCGTCATATTTCCATGGATAAATGCTCCTTCTACTGTTTCCAATGCGAATATGGAGTTGCTGTTCAAAAGAAGCTCCACTGTTTTCTTACATAGTGTTTCCTCAAAGGAACTGTGAAATATCATCTTTCCATCACATATTACATTAGCTCCCGCTGCAAATACGCCTTCCAAAAGTCCCATATCTAATATCTGTGAATCCACAAAACACTGTTGTCTGCCTGTACACAAAAATAACTTATGTCCATTGGCATAAGCTCTTTTAATTGCTTCTCTGGTAGAAGGGTACACGATTTCACCACCGTCCAGAAGCGTTCCGTCGATATCCAAAAAAATCATTTTTTCTTTCACTTTGAGTCCTCCAAGTCAGCCCCGTTGTCCGCAAAACACCATAATTCCACTCCTACCTGATATTGTACACCGAAGTTTTCGCTGTGTCCAGATGCTTCCTTATCCATCCTGTCAGCGTATGGGTCTTATCACAGCCATATTCCCAGTACATCATCCCAAACAAATCCTTCTCCCTTACATATTCAGCTTTTCTTTTTAAGGATTCCCTGTCATCATAACTTATAAAAGTTTCTCCGTTAAACAGGTAAGGTGCTTTTGCTTCATCATCCCAGTACCGGACATAGCCGTTTTTATTAATATAATCCTGCACAAGGATGTGATAAGCCGGTCCGTACCCGCCTGTGGTTCCTGCCATTTGATGCAGCCCATGTTCTATATCAGGCACAGACCTCCATTCCCTGGAGTAAAAGGCCCCGCCGATTACCAGTTTCTCCTTTGGCACTCCGGCACGGATAAAACATTCCACGGCTTTATCCGCACTGGCCGGAAACAAATCCCTTCTATTGGAATAGAGACTGGTATGATGACCGGTAAAAGTCTGAAAACCTCCTTTTAAATCATAAGTCATCAGTTGGACATAATCCAGATACTTCTGCACCTTATCCATCTCGGTACAGGAGGTAAAATAATCGTCTCCTCCTGCTGCAATGGTCAACAAATAGTGTTTTCCTCCTGCCCCATCCAAAGTCTTTCTTAAGGTCTCTATCAAGAAGGTGAAATTTTCCCTGTCTTTTTCGCTTCCGTCAATTCCCGCAACCCGAAAGCAGGGATATTCCCAGTCAATATCTATTCCATCCAAATCATATTCTTTCATAATATCTGCGGCGGAGACAGCCAGCCGCTTTCTGTTTTCCTCTGTCATAGCGGCTTCTGAAAAGCCTGCGGCACTCCAGCCTCCTATGGACAGAAGAATTTTAATACCTGGATTCCGGAATTTCATCTGCGATAAAACTCCTTTGCACTCCGGATGGTTCCATTCCGCCCGTCCCTGCCGGATACGACCAAAAGCTATATTGACTACATCCAGATTATTTATATCTTCCACGGTCACCTCTCTTAAATCCCCGGTGCCGACATATCCGATTAATTTACCCATTATTTCTTCCCTTTTCCTCCCCTGTTTCCCGTCTTTCCACCTTGTTGAAATATACTAAATGTTACCATTCTTCTGCCATTTTCACAACATAATTCCGCCTGCCGGAATTCTTGTCTGAAATAAAAAACGGACTGCTGGCATTAAACCATCAGCCCGTTAATGCGGTATGTTTTATATTATAAGGCATGTTCTTTTGTAAATTGGATTAACTCCTCCGCCGTAGTAAAGGCCAGACTTGTTACCGTATCGGCACATCCGTAATAAAGGGCAATTCTCCCGGTATCTTTATCCGTTAAGGCGGCACAGGGGAACACTACATTGGGAACATCTCCTACACACTCATAGTATTCTTCCGGTCCCAGAATATAATACCCGGAGCGGTATTTTACTTTCCAGGGTTCCTCCAGGTCCAATATGACAGAACCCATTCGGTATACAAAACCGTTGCAGGTATTGATAACTCCATGATAAATCAGCAGCCAGCCTTCCTCTGTCTCAATGGGAATAGGCCCGGGTCCAATCTTGGTTCCCTGCCAGGCAGACTCATCCCCTTTGTAGGAAGACATAACATGCCTGTGATGTCCCCAGTATTCCAGGTCACTGCTCTGGCTGTAGAAGATATCACCGAACGGAGTGTGTCCCGTATCGCTGGGCCTGCTAAGCATTGCGTACTTTCCATTGATTTTTCTGGGAAATAAAACACCGTTGCGGTTATAGGGCAGGAATGCATTTTCCAGCTGGTAAAAAGTCTTAAAATCAAAGGTATAACCTACTCCGATAGTAGGACCGTGATAGCCGTTGCACCAGGTAATATAATACCTGTCTTCAATAAAGCACACCCTGGGGTCATAGCGGTATTCCCTTTTTAATATCTCCGGGTCCTCCCCCTGAAAAGTAACGGGTTCTTCATTAATCTTCCAGTGGATGCCGTCTTCACTGAATCCCGCAAATATATCCATACTCACCGCCCTGCTGTCACAGCGGAACACCCCTGCAAAACCTTCCTTATAGGGAACTACGGCGCTGTTGAAGATACTGTTGGAACTTGAAATGGCATCCCTTTGTATAATCGGGTTATTGCGGTAACGCCAAACCGGTTTTTTATATCCTTCGGGTTTATCCTGCCAGGGAATGGACGGCAGGGAATTTCCAATAATTTTGCTCATTTATTTTCCTCCTAGTAATTTGTTACTGTCTAAAAAGTTTCAGTATAAGCTCCACACTGCCCACATTATATCCCGCACAGGCATAAATTCCGGTCAGCTCTTTTTTCAGCAGGATAAGGACAGGAAGTTTATCCGTATCCACCTGCATCTTAGCGGCTGCCCTTTCGTAATTTCTATCTTTGTCATAATATATATCAATTCCGGGGAGATTCTCTAGGACCTTTCCCAAGGTTGAATTTTTTAATTCTCCCGGTTCCCGAAGGACCATAATCATTCTGGCAGCGGTTTCTCTCCAGTGAGAGGCGGAAGCCAGCAATTCATTCAGCACATGTTCGGTAGGCTCCTCCCCCACCCCAAGAAATGCCAGGACCGCAGAATTCTCTGTCGCAAGTTCAGAAATCATATATTCTTTTCCCGTATTATCCTGTACCGGAAAATCACTCAGGCTGTAATTCACCAGCATATCTTTTGTTTTGTTTTCCCAAAGCTCCATCCCGATGGATTTTTGTTCCCCGTCTTCAAGACGAAATACCCGCTGTGATGTATGCTGGCCGCCATCCGGCATACGCGCTGAAATGACAAGGCGGTAAATTCCGGATTCCAGCGAAAGCTCCAGGGTATTATTTTCAAAGGAACTTCCCTCATAATTTAAGGTATCAAAGCCTGTTCCCTTAAATTTACCGATGGTCCAGGTCTGGAAATAATTCCATTTGTTTCCTTCCTTCACTTTTAAGATAAGAGAGGAGGTTCTCGGTCCTTCCGAAAAGTCCCGAAGAGTGATAAAAACACCCTCTTTCAGATATTCCGGTACCTGCATAACAGGATTCAGTCTGGCCGGAATATTCAAGCTCCGGCAAATTGCCACAAACAGTATTTTCTGTGCCAGGGAATTGCCCTGCTTCATCTTCAGACACCCGATGGGAGCAGCGCAGATTGTTCTGTAATCAACTTCCGCATCATAGTGTATGGTATCCCGGATATACTTCCAGATTTTCTCCGGGTCTTGCCCAAAACCTTCTTTTTCTTCTTTAAAATATGTACGGATAAAACTGCGGTAAGGTGTCAGCTCCTCTTTAGATATCCTGGGACAGAGCAGATATTTCTCATAGACCTCCTCTGTTAAGCCATCCCCCTCGCAGCCCAGATGGTCTTCCAGAATACCGGCCTTCAGATCTTTATAATCTTTTACCGACAGGCTGCGGAGCATCCGTCTTCTGTCGGGATTTTCATCTTTGGTCAGAAAGGCACCTATCTCCCCGATATTTTCACCTGCGGCACGAAACATTCCTGCCTCTTCCGGGTATACAGCCGCCAGCTCTTCATCATAATAAGCCGCAAAATGATGTTCTCTTATCCCATTGGCCTCTCTTAGACGTCTTTCCTTCCGTTCCTTTTGTTCCTGACTTTCCTGTGCCAGGTGTAGCGGGCACTCTTCGGGTGCACAAAATTCCTCCTGCTCCCATTCATCCGTTACCCAATCCGTTTTTTCTGCACTGTGCTCCAGTGACAGCTCCGCTTTTGCAGTCTCTTTCAGGGAAACTTTCTTTTCTCCAAAGGCGTTCCCTTTCCAGGCTCTTACCCGGACATCACCAAGCCCGACAGAGATGTGCACTTCTCCCTTACTATCCGTCGTCAAAGTAACAGCAGGAAAATACTCTGCCATATTAAGAATCTCCACCGCCACAAAGGCTCCCTCAACCAGCCGGCCCTTCTGATCTTTTACTGCAACAGTAAGTACTTTTGTTTTGGCATAAAAGGACGTATTATTGTAATAGGTGAGCAAATTTTCTTTTACCATAGATTCTTCCGAAGGACTCATCATAAAATCAGAAAATGTACGGCTGTGAATTAGAATGGCGCGGTTGGCAGGTGCCGTGAACCAGCCTTTATTCAATACTTCCTCCGGCTCACAGGCTCCAAGAAAATACCACTTTCCATGAAGGTACACTTCCACCCAGGCATGATTATCATCACAGTGTGCCCATCTCGGCGTATAGACCTGACGGGCCGGAATCCCCACACTTCGGTATGCTGTAACCGCAAAGGTGGATTCTTCCCCGCAGCGGCCCTTTCCGCACCGAAGCATTGTCATAGGAGACACTGTGCGTTCGTCCGTTGCCTCATATGCGGCATTCTCCGCACACCAGTAATTAATTTCAAGAACAGCCTCTTTCAAGCTCATTCCCTGTATCCTGTCTTTTAACCGTTCATAAAAGAACTTCCGGCAGTCACTGATATCTTCAGAATTAATACGGTAATAGAGCACATGATGGACAAAGATATCCTCCGGCAGTTCCCTGCACCATTCTATATTCTCCCGAAGCCAGAGAGAATGCCGTACATAGTTTAAGAAAACCTGAAAATCATATTCTCCCGCATCCCGCACAGGCATCGTTCCATAAAGGAAACGCATCAAAACTGCCTCTTCCTCCGTACAGTCCTCTAAAGCCTTTTCTATTTCTTCCCACAGGGAACCATAATACTTTTTTCTTCCCTGATATTTATCCAAAGCATATTCCCGCAAATGTATTGAAAACATTTTCTATTTCCCCCTTCCTGACCTCTGCCCCGTCAAACTTCTGTTTACACTTCCAGTTTATACACTCTGGCAATAGGTGCCGTAACTTTGTCATAATAAGGTACTTTTACCGTAATGCCGCCGGTGCTGCGGGTAAATAAAACCTGCTCGCACGTATCCAGCATAGTTACCTTCTTTACTTCTCCCTCATAGGGAATCCATACTTCAGCCGGCACGGCGGTTTTTTCCTCCGCAAACATTTCCAGGGCATATACCTTTTCTCCTTTTCCGGTAAAGGCGATATTTTCTTTCTTATAGGGTGCACAGACTCTTGTACCGTAGATTGCCTCGCCGAATACCTTCAGCCAGGCTCCCACTCCCTTTAAGGAATCCACTGCGCCTCTCGGAAGACGTCCGTCCGGCTGTGGTCCCACATTGATTGCCAGATTCCCGCCCTTTGCTACGATATCCGTCAGCAGGAGAATTACTTCCCTGGGGGATTTATACGTATCTTCATAAGCAAAGGAAAATGAAGTTCCCAGAGTGATGCAGCTCTCCCAGGGTACTCCCAAAGGTTTTTCCGGTACGCACTGTTCCGGTGTAATATAATTCTCATAGGGGCCTCCGACAGTTCTGTCAGCGCAGAGCATTCCGGGCTGCCATCTTCTGATTTCATCGATTATTTTGCCAAGGCGGATATCCTGCCCTGTCTGCTTGCATACCCAGCCTGCATCAAACCACATAATATCCAGTTTCCCATACCGGCTTGCCAGCTCCTTGATCTGATTGCCGGTGAATTCGACGAATCTCTCCCATTCCTCAGGGTATTCCTCCGGCGTATAAGAAGGCCCTCTCCACATATAGTTTCCTCTCGGATAACCTTTGGCCCAGTAGCTGTCAGTATGCCAGTCCGCCTTGGAGAAATAAGCAGCTATACCGATTCCCTTCTTTCGGAAGGCTTCAAACAGATGGCCGCAGATATCCGCATATTTACCGGTATGGTAAGGGCAGTCTTCCCCCGTAATTTTATAATCAGAATATCTGGTATCCCACATACAAAAACCGTCATGGTGCTTCGTGGTAAATACCAGGTAACGGATTCCGGCCTCCATCGCAATATCCGCCCATTTTTCCGGTTCAAAACGTATAGGGTTAAAGGTTTTATTCAGCCCAAAATACTGCTCCTTAAACTCCTCACCGCTGACCTCCCAGTCAATTCCCGTTCTGGACCATTCCGCATCTGCATCCGAAAGCGCCCAGGATTCCACAATTCCAAGCTGGGAATAAGGTCCCCAATGCATCATCAGCGCCAGCTTCTGATCCCGGAACCATTCCAGCTTTTCAAGAACCTTTGCATCTGCCGGCCATACATACTCATCAGCGGCACTGTAATTATGTACGCCCTGCTCTATCTTTTCTTCCGCCTCGCCCATTTCCACAGAGAGAACCGATCTATCATCTTCCATATCCGCCACCTTAGCTTTCCTTTTCAATTTATACTTATGTTTTAACCTTTAGGCTTTTGTCTGGTCAGTCATTATTGGTCACAACTTCCCCATGGCCCAGATTGTAGGTAATCTCACCTTCCAGTTCTACTTTCAGTACGGTTGCAAAAGGATGGGTCTGTATATCCGCTGCCCAAATCCAAAGGGTCCCCGGAATACCGCTCCAGGGTAATGCTCCCGTATAGGTGAATTTCACTTCCTCCCGGCTGTGAAGTACCTCAATCCTCCTGACCGGCGTCTTGATTCCTTTCACACACAGCGCTTCCAAAGGCTTATCATATACGAATAAATAGATTGTTTTTCTATCCGCAGATAAGGTGCTGCCTCCCAGGAACTGCCGGTAGCTTAGTCCCCTGCCCGTTCCATACACCGCCTCGGCATGGTCATGAATCCAGGTTCCCAGGTCCAGAAGCACCTTTTCCTGACGCTCATCCAGAGTGCCGTCCTCCTTTGGACCCACATCTAACAGCATTCTGCCTCCCAGGGTGATACAATCGCAAAACATGCGTATTATCTGCCCGCCGGTCTTATAATCATTGTCAGAAGGACGATAACCCCAGGAATCGTTAATAGTGGTGCAGAACTCCCATTCCCCTTCCGGTCCGTAAAGGGGAATTCCCTGTTCCGGTGTCTGGTAATCACCATATCCCTGCAGCCGGGAATTCAGAACCACGTTAGGATTCAGGGTATGAAGATATTCGCGGAATTCTTTCATCTTCCATTGTGCAGCGCTTCTTTCCCAGTCTCCGTCGAACCATAGGAGGTCTACGGTCTTATAACCGGTCATCAGCTCTCTTAGCTGATTTTTATTAAATTCGAGGAATTCCTCCCATTTCCCGTAGTCTTCTTCGCCGCCTGCCGGAGAACCATAGATATCCTTAAGGCATTCTTCCTTTTTCATTCCTTCCGGGTAGATACTCCGGTAACGGGAATCCGACCAGTCAATCAGTGAAAAATAAATGCCCGCTTTCAGCCCGGCTTCCCTCATGGCATCCATATATTCCTTTATCAGGTCCCTGGCAGCCGGTGTCTTCTTTACCACGCTCAGCTCACTGTATTTCGTATCAAACAAAGCCATGCCGTCATGATGCTTTGAAGTCATGACTACGTACTAAGCTCCTGCTTTTTGAAATAATTCAGCCCACTTATGTGGATTATAGCGGGAAGCGGTAAAGCCTTCACACTGTTTCATATAGTCCTCATAAGAGATATTGCCGTTGTGGAAAGACCAGGATTCCGACACATCTCCCACCGAATAAATACCATAATGGATAAAAATACCCAGCTTTGCCTGTCTGAACCATTCCTGCATCATAGAAAAACCTCCCTTTTATCCAAAGAAAAAACTGCTGCAAAACACCCGAACTTACAGAAGGAGCAATTTGATTTCCCCGTAATACACTGTTCGGAAGATGTGTTGCCAGGGCCACATGGGGTAACATAAACCTGGTAATGTATCTTAAGACAGCACGTGAAGGGAAATCAAATTGCTCCTTCTGTTTAAACTAAAATGCAACAGTCCCTTCTATTCTGCTATTGTATCAATACCGCGCATTTTAACCCAGTCTTTCAGTCCTAATGCATAAAGGCCGTCTACATATGCCTGCCACTGTGCATCATCATTTATATCCTGCTCTCCGGTTACAAACAGCGCCTGCTGCTGATTAAAATAATCATTAAGAGCGGTGCTGATATCAGAGTATCTGTCAATGTCATCAAGAGCAATCCAGTTGGTAGGAATGACCTCTTTTGTCAGGTTCGCTTCATAAGTCTGTTCCATTGCTTTTTTCTCATCATACAGTGGATTGTCTTCAACAAACTTAAATCCTACAGGCATATATTTCGGAAGTGCCTGGGGCCACAAATTGCTCCAACTTACCTCTTCCTGCTGGTCTGCCGGCAAAGTGGCCGTATCGATGGCACGATATCCGTCGCCTTCTTTAAAGGTAACTACACCTACCGGTCCTCTGCTGCATCCGATACCGTTTTCCAATGCAAATGCATTATCAAACCAGCGGCAGATTATTTCGGGGTCTTTTGCCTTATCCGTAATAACTGCCTGAGTTCTGTATACACTGAATCCATTGGTGTCTCTCAGCCATATACCGCCCTTATCCGTATTCAGCACAGGCAGAACATCGAATTCGCTCTTTTCCGTAGTCTGTACAATGCCCGAGAATTCATTGCTTCCGTAAGCAAGGGATATACCATACAGGTCTTTGTTTCCTTTGCCTTCCCAGGTAGAACTGTCCTGCGTGTAGAGTTCATTATCTATCAATCCCTGTTTATAAAGGCCGTTAAACCAGCTTAAGAATTTTCTGTAAGCTTCGCTGACTCCGCCGTAAACCGCTTTATCGCCTTGTATGGCAACGCCGTATTTATCCATAGGCATACCAAACCATCCGGCCATAGCTTCGATATGTTTATTATTAGGATCTGTGGAGAAAGGAATTTCATCGTTTGCGTCACCATTTCCGTTGGCATCCTTTTCTTTGAAGGCCTTTAGTACTGCTTCGAACTCCTCTGTCGTTTTAGGCATTTCCATTCCGACATTCTTCAGCCATCTTCCATTGATATAAGGTGAATATCCTACGGTTGTGTCCCCGCACACATAAGGAATCGTATAGATATGTCCGTCAGGAGCCGTCATTTTCTCTCTTACCCCCGGCAAATCCAGAATGACAGAGATATTGGGGCAATATTTCGCAAAATAATCTTCTAACGGAATGAATACCCCCTGCTTTACCCCATAAGTCAGAATCATGCTGTCATTTAAGGTCCAGCCGCCGATAACATCTGCATAATCACCGGAATTCAAATCCAGATTCAGCCTCTCCGTCGCGGTTTCATAGGGAAAAAGTTTCAGGGTTACATCCACATTCGTCTGCTTCTTAAACTCATCCATCATATAGAACTTTCCGGTTTCGCTGGAGTCATCCACAAAGATGGAGAAGCCGTAAGCGCCTGCATCTACAAGGGGAAGCCCCTCTTTGTACATCAGACCGTTTACCTTTCCGTTTTCATCGGTGGTATCCGCCGAAGTTTCCGGCACCGATGCTTTACTGCTGTCTGTCTCCTTGTTACCTTTGCCGCTGCAGCCTGCAAGAGTTGTTATGCACATAGCCATAACCAGTAACAGCGCAATTGCTTTTCTTTTCATGATAATTTCCTCCTCTTTCTATTTATTATCACCGGAGTTCATAAGACCACCGGTAAATAAACGGTTCCTCTCAGCCTTTTACAGAGCCAATCATCACTCCCTTTACAAAATGCTTCTGGATAAAGGGATACAGAAGCAGCACCGGAATACTGCTGATAATAATCAGGGAATATTTCATAACATCAATTAACTGCTGCTTTTCACGAAGCGCTTCCCTGGCAGCCTTTGTAGTGGCCGTCTGAGACAGGGCCGTCTCATTGGTAATCAGGATATTACGCAATACAAGCTGCAGGGGATAATGATCCTTATCAGAGATATATACCAGCGCCGAGAAATACGAATTCCAATGTCCTACCCCATAGTACAGCACAAGAATGGCAATAATGGCCTTCGACAGCGGAAGTGCAATTTTAAAGAAAAACTTCCCCTGGGAACAACCGTCAATCTCAGCCGCCTCATACAGTTCTTCCGAAATATTCGATTTGAAGAAGGTCCTGGCCACAATCATGTTATACACGCTCAGACACCCCGGAAGAATCAGCGCCCACATGGAATTGAGCATATGTAAGTTTTTAACTACCAAATAGGTAGGAATCAGGCCTCCGCCAAAAAACATGGTTACCATATAAAATAATGTAATCGGCTTCTTACCGCTAAAAACACTTCTGGACAGTGCATAGGCCGTTGGAAGTGTCACAGCCAGGTTAACCGTAACTCCGCAGACAGTATAAAAAACAGAGTTCAAAAATCCCCTCATAACCGCACTGTTCTTAAATACTTCCGCATAACCCTTCAAAGTAAATCCAATGGGCTTCCATAAAACCTCTCCGCTGGAGACGGCACTGGGTTTACTGATAGATGAAATAACAACCCAATACAGGGGATATGCCACAATAATCAAAATAACCGTCATAACAAAGAATGTTACTGCGTCAAAAATCACATCTTCCCTGCAGCGCTTTGTTGACCTTTTTTTCACCATTTTCTTCCCTCCTACCATAAACTGTTGCCTGAAAGTTTATCCGCCGCTTTGTTTACAGCCACAAGCATAACCAGGTTAATTAATGTATTGAAGAGACCAATTGCCGTCGAATAGGATACATCGTTATTAATCAGACCCACCTTATACACATAAGTTGAAATAATCTCAGATACCGTCAGGTTCAGGTTATTCTGCAGCAAATAGGCTTTTTCGAATCCGACGGAAAGAATACTTCCGCAGCTCATTATCAGCAAAATAGTTGCCGTAGGCAAGATGGAGGGAAAATCTATATGCCGTATCAACTGGAGCTTCGTTGCACCGTCACAGCGGCCTGCCTCATGGAGCTCCGGGCTGATACCGGACAATGCCGCAAAATAAATAACCGAACTCCACCCTGTGCTTTGCCAAATGCCGGTCCACACATATATGTGCCTCCAATACTCTTTCTTTGCCATAAAATTAACCGGGTCAAGGCCGAAGAACTGCATAATGCTATTTATAATTCCTACATAGGGTGATAAAAACAGAATAATCATACCGCACATAACAACCGTGGAAATAAAATTCGGTGCATAGGTAACCGTCTGAATTACTTTACGATATCTTTTATGCCTGAATGAATTCAGCATCAATGCCAGGATAATCGGAATGGGAAAGGATACGATCAATCCGTAAAGGCTCAGAATCAAAGTGTTCCTGATTGTCGAATCAAAATAGGGAGACTCAAAGAACCTCTTGAAGTAGTACAGCCCCACCCAGGGGCTGCCCCATATACCTGCTCTTCCGTTATACCTTCTGAAAGCAAGCTGAATACCATACATGGGCACATAGCTGAAGATAAATGTCAGTACAATCCCCGGGATACAAAACATCCAGAGGGACATATCTCTTTTTAGCACCCGTAATACGTGACCTTTCTTCTTTGTTGTTTTTGAATTCATGTTTCTCTCCTCCACGATTCTTCCTATTGATGTTTTAACTGTTTTTATCATTTATGTTTTGAACATTATTAACATGTTTATTCCTGTTTTCCAGAATTATGTTCATTATTTGTCCATTATTCCTAAATATGTTCTTGATTTATAATATATATCCGTCTTTTTGATGGTTTAATATTAACATTCGTTCAAATTAATGTCAATATGTTTTGTTAAAATGTTCTCTTTTTATAACATTTTACAATTTAGCATTACAAATATAGTATTTTTGTTAATTTTTTAGTTACAAATCAACAAAGCCCGGAAGTAACAGGCCCCTTCACTTGAAAATATACTATCTCCAGAATAGAAATCTCAGCCCATTATCCTGTGTTTTCTTCTATTTTTAAGCTTTTTTGTCTTGTTATGTTCAAATTTTGAAGGAATTTTGTTCAATAATGTTAACTTTTTATTGTAAAAAGCTAAACATATGCTATAATCGGATTATGAACGAATCACTGACAAATAACAGTCAGAAGGAGGTATTATATGAATCCTATAAGAATCCCCATTCCGGCAGTAGATTTCAATCCGCCGGTTTACCATTGCCGCCGGTCCGCAAAGCCCTTTGTTTTAGACGGAAGACTTGACAAACCCTTTTGGGAAGACGCACCTTTTACCAGTGCTTTTTTAGACATCGAAGGAGAACACATGCCCAGGCCCCGCTTTCTTACACGGGCCAAAATGCTCTGGGATGATGAGAATTTATATATCGGGGCCCAGCTTGACGGCAGTGAAATCTGGGGCTTTATCAGCAAACGTGATGACATTATTTTTCAGGACAACGATTTTGAAATCTTTATCGATCCGGATTCCGACACTCAGCAGTATTATGAATTCGAAATGAACGTCCTGAACACCGTATGGGATTTATTTCTGCCTGCAGCGTACCGGGATAACGGCAATGCCCTTAACTGTTACGATATCCACGGTTTGCGTACGGCCGTATCTGTTGACGGTACTGTCAACGAGCCCTCCGCTTCCAATCGGAGCTGGTCCGTGGAGGTAGTCCTCCCCTTCGCTTCTCTTACAGAATGCCTCCCCCGGAAACAGGCTCCCAGGGAAGGTGAATACTACCGGATAAATTTCTCCCGGGTCCAATGGAAATCCGATGTCAAGGACGGCAGATACCAAAAGCGGACGGACCCTTCCACCGGACAAGTTCTTCCCGAAGATAACTGGGTATGGGCACCTACCGGAATTATCAATATCCATTATCCCGAATTATGGGCCTTCCTGTTCTTTACCGGCACCGAAAAAGAGAACGTCTCCTACGGCATTCCGGAAGATGAATACTATAAATGGGAACTGCGGAAGCTTTATTATGCCCAGCAAATTTTTCTGGACTTGAATGGGCATTACAGCAATCATTTAGAAGAGTTAACAGGTATCCTCAGGAAATACGCTCCCAATGATACCAACCGCACGGTAAAACCGCTGTCTTACCAAATCGAGACTACCTCCCACACATTTGAAATATCCTGCCCGTCCGCTGATGAAAAAAAGAAGCTCCTGATTTACTCCAACGGAAAGACAGAAGTGAGATAGAATAAAAACCCCGCTCATATGTATGCAGGAATTACAACAATAACCAAATGTTCATTTTGTTCATTTTGCGTTTGAAAATGTCTGTATGAACTGGTATAATAATGAAAATAACCCGGGTAATCACCTGTTCCCGTTCGGTCTCTGCCGCAGAAATTGCATTTTGCCTTTTAGCGGAATATAATCTGCGGCGGAGGACCTCTATCCGTACAGCCAGCGATTTTCCTATGATTCAATTATATATGCGCACCACAGAGTGCAGATTGGTGTAACAATGAAAAAGATCACTCTACAACAAATTGCAGATTCCCTTGGTGCTTCCCGCACCACAGTCTGGAAGGTATTCAGCGGCCAGGAAGGTGTTTCCGAGGACCTCCGGAATAAAATTATTGCCAAAGCTCAGGAATTGAACTATAAGTTCCCCGAAAACTTCACTGCTGCTCAAGCTTCCCCCTCCGAGCCTCCTGTAAGTATTGCTGTTGCCGTATGCCGCCCGGAAACCTCCATCTTTTGGATGACCATCATCCACCAGATTGCCAAAGAGCTTTCTCTTCACAATGTTAATCTGGTGTATACTTACCTGCCTTCCTCCGTCAGCGGAAATTATGTACTTCCCGCCTCTCTCACCAATGGCAGTACTCACGGGATTATTATTATGAATGTATATAACGAACAGCTGCTCCGCCTGCTGGCGGCCTCCCCTGTTCCCAAAGTATTTTTAGATACCTCTACTGCCGTTCCTTCCTCAGAACTGCACGGCGATTTGATTCTCACCGAAAACCGCAACAGTATTTCAGAGATTACGGAGCATTTAATCAAAAAAGGCAGGAAATCCTTTGGTTTTATCGGTGATATTAACTATGCCATGTCAAATCATGAACGTTTTGAGGGTTTTTCCAGAACTCTGCTTCAGCACAGCCTGCCCTTTAACCCGGAGCTGAGCCTGACTCATCCCATAGGCATTGATACCTATAAAGAAGAAATCGGAGCTTTTCTTGATACCCTGCCGTCTATGCCGGATGCTTTTATCTGTGCCAATGACTATGTTGCCTGTATTTTAATGCAGCTGCTCTTAAAACGCGGAATCCGGATACCCGAGGATATTGCCCTCTCCGGTTTTGACGCAAATACCGAAAATACTCTGGCAGAAAGCCTGACTACAGTACAGGTATTCAATCAGAACATCGGTTTTCGCCTGGCCCTGCAGATTCTTTACCGTATTAAATATCCTGATGTCCCCTACGAAGTCACCTATATCACCTCTAATGTTATCTTCCGCAGCTCTACCGGGGATTTAGAAGATTAGCCGGAGATATTTATACAGGCATACCAGTTATATCGCAAAACACAAAAAGCGAAGCTGTCGCATTTATTCTGCAACACTTCGCTTTTTCTCTCTTAAAGGACATCCTCTCCGCCCTGTCCAGTCCTTCGGCAACTTATTCAGTTACGCAGACACTCCTCCAGTACACACCTTGCCTGCCGGACATTTTCTTCTCCGGTGCGGTATATTGTATATTCGCTAAGAGATGGCAGCCCCATATTCACTTCTTCCCTCCGGTAGCTCATGGCGCTGTCTAAAACTACTTTTCCTGACATGTGATAGGCTGTCACACCAGAAGAGGCATAAACCTTGGGTATTATGCCGGCATTTACACCGCCGCCCGCCTGGATGCAGATACGGCCGCGGCTTTTTTCCTTCAAAGATTTCAGAAGGGGGATTCCTTCCGTACATATATTTTTCTGGCCTGAGGTAAGGATTGTGTCAATTCCTAAACTTATAGCCTGTTCCATGGCCTCATAAGGGTCTGCCGTCATATCAAACGCCCGGTGCAGTGTAACTGACATCCCTTCCGCCTCTTCCATAAGTCCATACATGGCTTCCAGATTCAAGGTACCTTCCGGCCCCAGAATACCAATTACAACTCCTTCAGCTCCCAACTCCCGGAACATCCTGACTTCTTCTTTTATGATTGAATATTCATAAGGGGTATAGCAGAAATCTCCAAACCGCGGACGAATCA
>JAEXGM010000089.1 GCA_023450835.1 Bacillota bacterium
CAGATGCAAAATATACGGTACCAAAAGGAGAATATCCAATTTAATTCCCAGATCAGCCCTAAGCTGCTCTCTGTCTACTGCAGGCTTGGCAGGGAAGAGGAAAAGATTATGGAAGAAGCTTATAAGAGGCTGAATTTAAGCGCCAGGGCTTATCACAGAATTTTAAAGGTGGCAAGGACCATAGCGGACCTGGAAGGAGCAGAAGAAATAGATATTAATCACTTAAGTGAGGCAATTTGTTACCGCAGCATGGATAAGAAGTATTGGGAGTAAACGGAAGATAACGAAGGACATAGATATTTATACTTACAAACAGGAAGAAGAGCAGTGTAAAATCTCAATATGATAAGAGGAGCAGGTATGACAGAGAAGGAGTATTGGTATTGGCTTTGTGCTATGACAGATTTGGGACAAAAGAAAAAAGAAGCACTTATTTCTTTTTTCTTATCCCCGGAAGCAGCTTTTCATGAAAAAATAGAGAGTTATTCAGGAATGGAGTTATTAAATGAAAAGGATATTGAAAAAATTGATTTAAGCCGAAATAAAAGCAGGATTACGGAAAACTATGCTAAACTGGCAGAGAAAGGCATATATTTTGTAACAATAGAGGACGAGGAGTATCCCCGGAAGTTAAAGAATATCTATGAACCGCCCTTGGGATTATTCTATAAAGGAAAACTTCCCCAAGAAGGCAGTATCAATATTGCCGTAGTCGGAGCCAGAAACTGCTCGGATTACGGATTGGATACCGCGGGATATTTTGCAAAAGAACTGGTAAAAGCGGGTGCGGGAATTATAAGCGGGCTTGCGTCGGGCATTGACAGCGCAGCTCATAAGGGGGCATTAATAGGAGAAGGAGATACGTTTGGTGTACTGGGCTGTGGTGTAGATATTTGCTATCCTGTTGAAAATTTCAATCTTTATTTAAAAATCGGCTTAAATGGGGGAATACTATCTGAGTACAGTCCCATGACCCAGCCAAGAGCATACCATTTTCCTATGCGAAACCGGATAATCAGCGGTCTTTCGGATGGGATACTGGTAGTAGAAGCCAGAGAGAAAAGCGGTTCTCTCATAACAGTAGATTATGGATTGGAGCAGGGAAAGAATATTTATGCCATCCCCGGAAGGCCGGGAGATAAACTTAGTGATGGCTGTAACAATATCCTGAAAATGGGAGCTAAGATATGTACTAACCCAGAGGATATCATAGAGGACTATAGCAACCTCTGTAAAAAAATTACTAAAGTCGTGAAAAAAAATGATAATTTACTTGATGCAAATGAAAAAATAGTGTATGCTTGTTTAAGTCGTATCCCAAAACATATAGACGACATAGCAAAGGAGGCTGGTTTTCCTATTGGAACATTGGCTTTCGTGTTATTTCTGTTGGAAAGTAAGAATTATATTAAGCAAACCAGAGCAAATTATTATGTGACAGATATATTATAGGAAAAGGAGAATGTAATCTCCTTTTATCAAAGCAGGAAACGAGAAATTCGGATAGGGGAGTGCGCATGAATCTAGTTATTGTGGAATCACCGGCAAAGGCGAAAACGATTAAAAAATTTTTAGGTGCAAATTATGAGGTAGTGGCTTCAAACGGGCATGTCAGGGATTTACCCAAAAGCCAGCTTGGCATAGATATAGAGAATGATTTTGAACCCAAGTATATAACAATCAGAGGAAAAGGCGATCTTTTAGCAAAGCTTCGAAAGGAAGTAAAAAAAGCCGATAAGATATATCTGGCAACTGACCCTGACCGTGAAGGAGAAGCCATATCCTGGCATCTTACAAAAACCTTGAAGCTGGATGAAAAAGTCAGCAGCCGTATTACTTTTAATGAAATAACCAAAAACGCGGTAAAGTCCTCCATAAAGCAGGCAAGAGAAATTGATATAAACTTAGTTGATTCTCAGCAGACAAGAAGAATGCTTGACCGTATGGTAGGCTATAGTATCAGTCCGTTATTATGGGCTAAAGTTAAGAGAGGGTTAAGTGCGGGGCGTGTTCAGTCTGTTGCTCTGCGTATTATCTGTGACAGGGAAGATGAAATAAACGCATTTGTTCCGGAAGAATATTGGACATTAGAAGGAAACTTTCAGGTGGAAGGCGAGAAGAAGCCTCTGGTAGCAAAGTTTATGCCGTCTTCTGCGGATAAGAAGAACATTTCTTCGGAGGAAGAAGTAAATAAGATTATAAAAGATCTGCAAGATGCGGAATTCAAGGTCGCTGAAATTAAAAGAGGAGAAAGACAGAAGAAACCGCCTCTGCCCTTTACAACAAGTACCTTGCAGCAGGAGGCTGCCAAGACTCTGAATTTTTCTACTTCAAAGACCATGAGATTGGCGCAGCAGTTATATGAAGGCATAGATGTTAAGGGACACGGGACTATTGGTCTGATTACCTATTTAAGAACGGATTCTATCAGAATTTCAGAAGAAGCGGATGCCTTTGCAAGGGAATTTATTGAAAAGAACTACGGTGCAAATTATAAGTCCGAAGGGGAAGAAAAGAAGACAAACGGCAAGAAGATTCAGGATGCCCATGAAGCTATCCGCCCCACCTACACGGACCTTACGCCTGTTATAGTAAAGGAATCTCTCAGCCGCGACTTATTCCGCTTATACCAGCTGATATGGAAGCGTTTTGTGGGAAGCAGAATGACACCTGCAAGATATGAGACCATTAATGTGAAGCTGGAAGGCGGAGGATATAAATTCAGTACTTCTGCTTCAAAAATGATATTCGACGGATATTTAAGTGTTTATTCCGAAGAAGAAGAAAGCGAAAGTAATGCAATGCTTAAGGATATTACAGAAGGCTCCAGTGTCAAACTTCTGGATTTCAATCCTGCTCAGCACTTTACTCAGCCGCTGCCTCACTATACGGAGGCGTCCCTTGTAAAGACTCTTGAGGAACTGGGTATCGGAAGACCAAGTACCTATTCCCCTACCATATCAACAATCCTGGCAAGACGTTACATTGTGAAAGAAAATAAGAATCTGTATGTTACGGAAATCGGTGAAGTAGTAAATAAAATAATGAAAGAAGCATTCCCCAGTATAGTGGATGTGAATTTTACCGCAAACTTGGAATCTCTTCTGGATAAAGTAGAGGATGGAAGTGTTTCCTGGAAAACAATAGTACGAAATTTCTACCCCGACCTTGAAGAAGCCGTTACCACTGCAAAAGACAGTCTGGAAGAAATTAAAATAGAAGATGAGAAAACCGACATTATATGCGAAGAATGCGGCAGAAACATGGTCATTAAATATGGCCCCCATGGTAAGTTCCTGGCCTGCCCCGGATTTCCGGAGTGCCGCAATACAAAACCTTACCTTGAAAAAATCGGAGTTGCCTGCCCTCTATGTGGAAAGGATGTTGTAATCCGAAAGACAAAAAAAGGACGAAAATACTATGGCTGCGAGAATAACCCGGAATGTGAATTCATGTCCTGGCAGAAACCTACGGATAAAAAGTGTCCTAAGTGCGGAAATGTTCTTATAGAAAAGGGCAATAGTTTGGTATGTTCCGATGATAAATGTGGCTTTATTGTTGTTAATAAATGAGAAATATAAGAAAAACAGATAAATTTAATTAAAATGTGCGTCAAAAACAAGAAAAAGCTATTGTTTTTATGAAAAAGGTATGATAATATTTATCTATTATAAATGACCGGTATCACTTGTGTAATATTACTGGTTATTTTAAAAATCAGGTCAACAAGCGGGGGGTACTGGGAGGTTATATCATGAGTGTACAATTACTGGATAAGACGAGAAAGATTAATAAGTTGCTGCACAATAACAATTCTCATAAAGTTGTATTTAATGACATCTGTGAGGTGTTAAGTGAGATTCTGGAGTCCAATATTCTGGTAATCAGCAAAAAAGGCAAAGTTTTGGGGATTAAGAACAGAGATGATATTGTGGAGATCAAGGAATTGATTAAGGATGCTGTTGGCGGTTATATTGACCAGATGCTAAATGAAAGACTTCTGAATATTCTATCCACGAAGGAAAATGTTAACTTGTTAACACTTGGGTTTGAATTGGATACGGATATTACCTACCAGGCAATTATTATACCAATTGATATTGCGGGTGAACGTCTGGGAACATTATTCCTGTATAAGAGCCAAAAGCCCTATGATTTGGATGATATCATACTCAGCGAATACGGAACAACAGTTGTAGGTCTTGAAATGATGCGTTCTGTAAATGAAGAGAGCGCGGAGGAAAACCGTAAAGTGCAGATTGTCAAATCGGCAATCAGTACATTATCTTTTTCAGAACTGGAAGCTATCATTCATATCTTTGAAGAATTAGAAGGAAATGAAGGGATACTGGTTGCAAGTAAGATTGCTGACAGAGTCGGCATCACCAGATCTGTTATTGTTAATGCATTGAGAAAGTTCGAAAGTGCGGGAGTTATTGAGTCACGTTCCTCCGGCATGAAAGGAACCTACATTAAGGTATTAAATGATGTTGTTTTTGATGAATTAAAGAAATTAAATAAATAAATGGATAAGCCATAACTGGGAATGACTGGTTTGTAAAAATAAGATTAAACTTGCGAATTATTGTAATTTGCAAGTTTTTTTATTTGTCTGAATGTGGTATTGTGCAATGTGCTGTATGTCGAATTAAGTCAGGTCAAAAAAGCCGTGATTTCAACAAATTAAAATGCAAAATTTGCTTAAAATAGTATATCTGAGCCTATATTAGAAGAATTTACATTATATGATATAATAGTACTAATTTCAAAAAATTAACTTGTTTTTTTGTCGTAATATACTTATAATTGAATCTAGTTACGAAAGGAGTGTATGAGTGAAAGATAAATCCTCCACTCCCCCTGATTTTACAAGCGTGACAGAGCACGCAGATGGGAGCCAAGAATGATTAATTCAGATGTATTTAACTATGTAAACATATTAAGCAAAGCAGCCGATGCTACGTGGACAAGAGGTAAATTGTTGGCTAACAATCTTTCTAATGTCAGTACTCCGGGATATAAAAGACAGGACATTGAATTTCAGTCATATTTGGCAAATGCATTGCAGCAAGGGGCAGGCACTCTCGACAAAAAGGTAGCAGGTGTGGATTTAGAATCCATTCAGCCAACGATTTATACAGACAATACAAACTTAAGCTATAGACTTGACGGTAATAATGTTGATATAGATACAGAGTCAGCAAATGTTGCGGAAAATCAGATTACAAATCAAGCTTTGCTGGAAGCAATGACACAGGAATTCAGCAGGATTAAAACAGCATTGTCCAGCACCTAGTAAGTTATTAAGAAATATGATCCATATATTAGAAGAGTATGTTGCAGAACATTAATGTTCTGCGCATTATATGATGGCTAGGAGGAAAACAGATGTCCGTTATTGATGCAATGAATATAAGTGCAAGCGGAATGACAGCACAAAGGCTCCGCATGGATATTATATCTCAGAATATCGCCAACGTAAATACTACCAGAGATGAAAACGGAAACCCCTACAGGCGAAAAGTTGTGGTTTTTGAAGAAAGGCAGCAAACACCTTTTGCTCAGATTCTTGGAGGGAAGGTAAGTCAGGCGGCAGGCTCGGGAGTAAAAGTAACAGAAATTAAAGAGGATACGAAAACTGCCATGAACGTGGTATATGATCCTTCTCATCCGGATGCTGATGAAAATGGTTATGTAACATATCCAAATGTAAATACCGTGACTGAAATGGCAAATATGATTGATGCATCAAGAGCTTATGAAGCGAATGTCACAGCTTTTAATTCGATAAAGAGCATGGCTTTAAAAGGTCTTGAAGTAGGAAAATAACGGGGGATTAACAAATGGATGTTACACTTCTGAATGGGATATCTAATCTAAATGCATATAGTACTGAGAATACAGGAGTAGAAAAAACCACAAGGAATAATGCCTTTGAAAGTGTGTTTCAATCTGCTCTTTCTATGTTAAACGAAACTAATGACTTGTCGAATGCTGCAAAAGAAGCGGAAGTATCCTATGCCCTGGGGTTGTCTGATAATACTTATGACCTTCAGGTTGCACAGGAAAAAGCTAATCTGTCGCTGCAGTATACTGTTCAGGTGAGAAATAAAGTATTAGAAGCTTATAAAGAGATTATGAATCTCCAATTCTAACAATGAAACTTAAGGAGCAGTATTATGGTTGACAGACTAAAACAAATACCGGTTCAGCTACTTAATCAATGGAATAAGTACACCAGTAAGCAAAAGACAATTATCATCTCAGTGGTTGCCGCAATATTTCTTGCGCTGGTCATACTGGTTACAGTGATGAACAGAACGGAATATAAGCAATTAATGACAGGGGAAACTACAAAAGATGTAAGTACTGTTGTAGGTCTGTTGAAAGATGAAGGAATCGGCTATAAATTAAGCAGTGACGGGATGACCATCAATGTGGATAAGAAAAAGTTTTCGGATGCGCTCCTGGTGGTCTACGGCAGTGATATACCTACAAGCGGGCTGACGCTGGATCAATTGGTAAGCAATGATTTGAGCACAACAAACAGTGATAGAAATCTTAAAAATCATTTATATGTACAAACTGAGATGAGAAACTACCTTATTAAGATGAAGGGAATCAAAGATGCTCAGGTTACCTATGTTCCGGAAGAGTCGACTTACAGTGTTCTTTCTGAAAAACAGGATTTGCCGGCAAGCGTTGCTCTTACAATTACAGAGGACTTTGATAAAGCGAATGCTGCAGCTATCGCGGAATATGTGGCAGCGGCGATTGGAAATGAAACAACAGATAAAATCAAGATAATTGATCAGGATGGTAATCTTTTATTTGGCGGAAAAGATGACCTCTATACAGGAACTGCCAATTCTGTACTGGAGTATAAAGAAAAACTTCAGAATACCTATAATAATAATATTTATATGCTCATGCTGAAACTTGGTTACACCGATGTTCAGCCGATGTTTAACTGGAAGCTTAATATGGATAAAGTAACTCAGTTATATAATGAAAAGATACCTGCGGATGGGCAGGATCAGGGCTTATACGGTAAATATTATTCTTATGATACGAAGAACAGCAGCTCGTCGAGCGGCGGTACACCAGGAACAGATTCTAATGATGAAACGTCTTATGATACTACTACAGGTACGGATAACGGTTCCTCTTCTTCTACAGTTCAAATCGAATATTTGCCCAACGAACGTGTTACCAATACAGAATATGAAGTAGGAGCAGTAGTGCCGGGAGAATCCTCGGGCAGTATTGTTTGTACCAAGGTCGTTACTTATAAGGAAGAGGATTTAAAACTTCAGGGCTTATTGGATGGTACTACTTTTGACAAGTATGTTCTGGCTAATAAAGATCCTAAGAAAATTACCGTAGATGATGAAGTTTACAAGGCTGTATCTCTTGCAACAGGAATACCGACCAATGCAATATCCATTATTGCTTATGAACAGCCGGTGTTTATTCCTGCTGAAAAAACTCCTCTGAACTGGTCCTTCTATTTACAGATTCTCTTGGCGGTTGCGATTGTTGGTCTTTTAATCTTTGTAGTATTTAAAGGAACCTCACCTGCCGAAATTACGGAACTTGAACCGGAATTATCTGTGGAACAGCTTTTAGCAACAACGAAAGAAAATCAGACCTTAGAGGATATTGAATTTAGTGATAAGTCGGAAGCAAAGAAGATGATAGAAAAGTTTGTGGACGAGAATCCGGACGCAGTTGCTCAGCTTTTGAGAAACTGGCTGAACGACGAATGGGGTTGATAAGGAGGAGAAGATGGCAAAGAATACAGAAATATCGGGAGTACAAAAAGCCGCTGTTCTCTTAATCTCCTTAGGGCCTGAGAAATCAGCGAGCATATTCAAACATTTAAAAGAAGATGAAATAGAACAGTTAACGCTTGAAATTGCCAATACCAGAAGTATATCGCCTGCTACCAAGGATCAGGTATTGGATGAATTTTATGAAATATGCCTGGCACAGCAGTATATCGCAGAAGGCGGTATTGCATATGCAAAAGAGCTTTTAGAGAAAGCTCTGGGTGAGGATAAAGCAAAGGACGTTATTGGTAAACTGACAGCTTCTCTGCAGGTTCGTCCTTTTGAATTTGTCAGAAAAGCAGATGCCAGCCAGATGCTGAACTTTATTCAGGATGAACATCCACAGACCATTGCCCTTATTCTTTCTTACCTGTCATCAGGACAGGCGTCAGCTATTATATCTGCTCTTGCTCCGGATAAGCAGGCAGATGTGGCAAAACGTATTGCACAGATGGACCGTACATCTCCTGATGTTATCAAAGAAGTGGAGAGAGTACTGGAGCGTAAGTTATCCTCACTTGTTAATCAGGATTACACCATTGTCGGCGGCGTGGATTCAATTGTATCCATCTTGAATACCGTAGACAGAGGAACAGAAAAGCACATTATGGAAACTCTTGAAATTGAAGAGCCAGAGCTTGCAGATGAAATCAGAAGAAAGATGTTTGTATTTGAAGATATCCTGACGTTAGATGACCGTTCAATCCAGAGAGTTCTTCGTGAAGTCGACAACAATGAATTGGCAGTTGCATTGAAAGCTTCCAATGAAGAAGTACAGAATGTTATCTTTAATAACCTGTCAAAACGTCTTGCTGCTATGATTAAGGAAGACATGGAATTTATGGGTCCTGTCCGCTTAAAGGATGTTGAAGAAGCACAGCAGAAGATTGTTAATATAATTAGAAAATTAGAGGACTCCGCTGAGATTATTATTTCCAGAGGTGGAGGTGATGAGATTATTGTCTAATCTTATTAAATCCCGTTATGTAACCCAGGGCAAAGAGGGTAAGTTTGTAATAGATTCAAATGAAAGAAGTGAAGAGTTCAGGCTCATTAACTTTGCCAATAACACTCAGATTCATGTCGCAAAAACAGAAGAAGCCGCATCGGCAGAAGGATTTATTCCCGGTATCGAAGCAGCTGTTATAGGAACTGAAGAAGAAAAGATAAGCGAAGAAGAACTAAGAAACCGCTTGGAAGATATGATTGCAAAAGCGGAAGAAGAAGCTGCTCTTATTAGAAAGATAGCCGAAGAAGAAAGCAAATCCCATAGCAGAAAACTTTATGAAGATTCTACCAGGAAAGGTTATGAAGACGGTTTTCAAAAAGGAATGGAAGAAGCTTTTAAGAAGCAGAAAGAATATGAACAGCAAAAAGTCGAACTGATGGAAGAATATGAGAAGAAAGTTAATGCTCTGGAGCCCGAGTTTGGAAGCATAATGGCAGCTCTAATTGAAAAAGTTACGGGAGTTATGGTTGAGGAGCAAAGGAATGTAATAACTCACCTCCTTCACAGAGCAATTCTCCATAGTGATAACAGCAAATTCTATCATATAAGAGTATCAAAAGAGGATTATGAAGAAGTTGCGGCATATAAACCAAAGCTTATTGAAATCCTTGGAACAGCGGTAGAATTGGATATTGCCTTGGATAAGAATCTTCTGAAAAATCAATGCATTATAGATATGGAAACAGGAATTATTGATTGCAGCCTGGCTACACAACTGGAAAACCTGAAGAAAGACATTATGCTTCTTTCCGTGGATAAACTGTAAAGTATGGCGGAAGTTTTCCTGCTTAAATTTACTTGGCAGAATGGAGGTTTAGGGTGATTAATCTTGAAAAATACGATATTCTGCTGGATAGAACCTATGAAAGAAATTTAGGTAAAGTGGTTAAAGTAGTCGGATTGACCATTGAGTCCATAGGACCTAAGGCTAATCTGAATGATTTGTGTACTATAACTTCATCTGATAAATCCCAGATAATTATGGCTGAAGTGGTTGGTTTTCGTGAAAACAGGATACTCTTAATGCCTTATGACAGTATAGAAGGTGTTGGAGTCGGAAGTACCGTAGAGTCCAGCGGCAGGCCCTTAAGTGTTTCGGTAGGAGATAATCTTCTGGGAAAGACTTTGGATGGACTTGGGAGACCTATTGACAATTCAGAATTAATGATAGAGGCTGAGTATTCAGTTGAAGCACAGCCGCCTGACCCCTTAAAAAGAAAAATTATTGACGAAGCTCTTCCTTTGGGAGTAAAGGCCGTAGATGGCATGATAACAGTAGGCAAGGGGCAAAGAATTGGGATATTCGCGGGAAGCGGTGTTGGTAAAAGTACTCTTCTCGGAATGTTTGCCAGAAATACAAAAGCAGATATTAATGTAATTGGTTTGATTGGCGAGCGTGGCAGGGAAGTAAGAGAGTTTTTGGAAAGAGATTTAGGCGAAGAAGGTATGAAGCGTTCTGTCATTGTTGTAGCTACCTCTGATAAGCCGGCACTCATTCGAAAGAAAGCTGCTCAGACAGCCACAGCGATAGCAGAATATTTCAGGGATCAGGGAAAAGATGTCCTGTTAATGATGGATTCCCTTACCCGTTTTTCAATGGCACAAAGAGAAATCGGACTGGCTTCCGGTGAACCGCCTGTTTCCAGAGGCTATCCGCCAAGTGTATATTCGGAAATGCCAAAGTTGTTAGAAAGAGCGGGGAATTCGGAAATGGGTTCTATTACAGGACTTTATACCGTACTGGTAGATGGCGATGATTTCAATGAGCCGATTACTGATACCGCCAGAGGAATATTGGATGGGCATATTATGCTGACACGTAAGATGGCAAATAAGAATCATTACCCGGCAATAGATGTATTACAGAGTATATCCCGTGTTATGTCCTCTATTGCAGCGGCGGAGCACAAAGCTGCTGCCGGAAAATTAAAGAATGTTCTGGCTACTTACATGGAGGCGGAAGATTTGATCAACATTGGAGCTTATAAAAACGGTTCTAATAAAAATATAGATTATGCAATATCCAAAATTGAATCTGTTAACGCGTTTTTACGTCAGAATGTAGATGAAAAAATAGATTTTGATTTGATAGTCGATAAATTAATTAATTTATTTGAAGATTAATTCTACTTGACCTTAAGAGAAAAGTGAGGACGTATGGGTTATGGCTAAGTTTATTTATAAGATGGAAAATATCTTAGGGATAAAATACAAAATGGAAGACCAGGCAAAAACTTCTTATGGAATAGCCCGCAGAAAGCTGATAAAAGAAGAAGAACTTCTCTATGAGTTAAAGGACAGATTGGAAGGGTATCAAAATATAAGCAAAGGACTCAGAATGCAAAGGCTCGATATCATGAAATTGAAAGAATATACGGAAGCTTCTGAGATGATAAAAAAAGAAATTAAATTGCAGGAATTGGCTGTAAAAAAAGCAGAACAGCAGGTGGAGCTTACCAGAACAAGATTAAATGCTGCAATGTTAGAGCGAAAGACCCATGAAAAATTAAAAGATAATGCGAAAGAAGTATTTTTCCTTGAAGTGGCCCAAACAGAAAGAAAAGAGATAGATGAATTGGTAAGCTTTCGATTTAATAATCCTACCAATTAGGAGGAAAGAAAATGGCTAAGAAAAACAAAGGGGCAGAAGGTGCTGAGAATGAGAAGAGCATTGGCAGTAAAATTACAATAGCGGTAATTGTACTGTTGGTCATTCTGATTTGGCTTGTGGTATTCGCTCTCTTAATCAAATTGGATGTTAATGGACTTGGTTCTTCTGTACTAAGGCCTTTGATAAAAGATATACCGGTTGTAAATAAGATTCTCCCGGATGTTTCAGAAGAAGAGCTGGCATATGAAAATGATTATCCCTATAAATCACTGGAAGAAGCCATAGACAAAATCAAAGAACTGGAAAAAGAAAATGCTGCTCTAAGTAAAGACAAAACCAGTGCTGAAAAAACAGTAACAGAGCAGGAAGCCGAAATCGATAAGCTGAAAGTATATGAGGATAATGAGAAGGCTTTTGAAGCAAGAGTCAAAGAATTTGATGAGAAGGTCGTATTTGCGGATCAGGCTCCTGATGTTGAGGAATACAAAAAATATTATGAAAGTATAGAGCCTGCCAATGCGGAAGAAATATACAGGCAGGTAGTCGAACAGCTTCAATATTCCAATGCCATAAAGGAAAAGGCGGATATCTATAAAAAGATGAAGCCCGATGCAGCGGCAGCAATATTAGAGACAATGACAGCAGATATTGATACCGTAGCCCAGATGCTTCTTAGCATGAATGCATCCCAGAGTTCAGCCATCCTAGCTGCAATGGATCCTACTGCGGCAGCTAAAATTACCAAGAAGATGATTGATATGGATGCGGAGCTGGCAAATACAAGCACCAATTAGGCTTATAGCAGTGAACGCCTTGTTTTATAAAAGCATGGCTGCCTGCTTTAAGTATATATATCATAGAAGAAAGGAGGAAGAATGAATGATGCAAAATGTTAAAGCTGGTTTTGTCGAAAGATATACCTCTCAGGCAAGCGGAACTAGGTCAAGGTCAACAGTAAGCAGTAAAAAATCTTTTGAGGATATTATATCCGGCAACCTTAAGACAAGTAAATCAGATGCAGACAGCGGTACCAGCACAGGAAAGACTGCAGTCAGTAAGAATACCGATAACAGTAAGCAGAATGTAAAGGCAAGTGATGATACCAATTCCGGTCAGGATAATTCTCAGGTAAAGACTTGTAAACAGGACAACGTGACAGAAGCAAAGACAGATAATACGGAACCCTCTGTGAATAGCAGCCAGTCTGTAGATCAGTCAAATACTGTTTCAGATGAAAAGAGTACAGTTACAGATGCTCAGAATACGCAGCCTGTTGATATTAGTAATATCAATATTCTGGAACTTCTGAATGCTATTAAGAGCGGTATAGGACAAAAACTTGGCCTTTCTGACGAGGATTTTAACAAAGCATTGGAATCTCTTGGCTTTACACCCCTTAGTCTGTTGGATGTCAATAATCTGAAGCAATTTCTTTTAAAGGTAAGCAATAACGAGGATATGTCAGCCTTTTTAACTCAGGATGGTTTAGGTAATACACTGAAAGAGCTGATAAATGTCTGCGATACCATCAAAGATCAATTCTCCATATCAAAAGAACAGCTTTCCGTATTAACCCAACCGGCGGCAGCGGAAAATAAAGCATTCCAGAATATTCAAACAGATGCTGATACAAATGATACTGCTAAAACAACAGAGAAAGAAATTGATATAACAGTTGTAAAAACCGAAAAGACAGAGAATACCCATTCAAATGCAGAGAACAAAACCGGCAGCCAAAAAACAGAGCAGAATTTAACTGCTACAGAGCTTTTAATTAATAATCTGGCGGTAAATTCAGGCAGTGAGGAAGCACTCTTTACAAATCAAATGGCAAAAGCTCAGGAGATAAGAGAAATCACCAGTCAGATCTTAGATGCTATCCGTATCAATATAAAGCCTGAGCAAACATCTATGGAACTTCAGTTGAATCCTGAAAACCTCGGGAAAATTAATCTGACAGTCGTATCAAAAGAAGGTGTGCTTACTGCTAAGTTCGTGACCGGAACCGAGGCAATTAAAGAAGTTATCGAAAGTCAGCTTCAGGCCTTTAAAGAAAGTCTGAATAATCAGGGACTAAAGGTTGAAAATGTGGAAGTTACTGTTTCTTATTCTGCTCTTGATCAAAAAAATCAGGGATTCCAGGATAACGCAGGCAGTGAGAATCAGGAAAAGCCAAAAAACAGAGCATTTAGAGGTTTGGGTGAGATAAATGAAGCCACTCTTGATTCTGCAAAGGAAGATATCACAAATCTTACCGGTTTGGAACAAAGCACAAGCAGTGTGGATTATACTGCATAACAGCGAAACAGATAGTGTGAAATAAAAAACATTTCACATCCGGCATTGAGTGGCCTTACAGCCAAATGTCCGTTAGTGTGAAATGTCCGTTAGTGTGATAAATATGAGTTTCACAGTATCAGAAAGGATATGGTCATTAATATGAGTGTTCTAGCAGTAACAGACGGTAAAGTTAACAGCACGTCTACGACTTCTACCGCAAGCACCACAGGCACATCATCTCTTGATAAGAACGCGTTTTTACAGCTTCTGGTTGCTCAGATGAAATATCAGGATCCATTAAATCCAAGTTCGGACACCCAGTTCGTTGAACAATTGGCAACTTTTTCACAACTGGAGCAGATGCAGAACCTAAATAGCACAACAGCCAATAATCAGGCTTTCGGACTTGTTGGTATGCAGGTAGAGGTATCCACTACCGATTCAGCCGGAAAGTCCACATCAAGCAGCGGCCGTGTAGATTATGTGGTTATAACTAACGGTACAGCAAAAGTATCTGTAAATGGCAACCTTTACACATTGGATCAGGTATCAACGGTTCTTTCCAGTGATTATGTATTGGAAAAGGGTCTCCCTTATCTTACAAAGAAAGTGGATGAAACTTATGATAAGGACAGTCCGAAGGATATCAGTTTTACTGTTAATCTGGGTTCAGGACAAACTGTTGCAACAGATGTGGCGGTAATTATTAATAATTCCGTGCTTGATTCAAAGTATGTTACTTTGGACGGAACCAAGGTCACAATCAGTAAAGAAGCATTTGCAGGTCTGGAGAATGGTACATATAAACCGACAATTATGTTTAATGATGCCAACTACACCACCATATCAAACCAGGTCAGCATTACAGTAAAAGGAACAGGGACAACCTCAGGATCTGATGATACAGATGGGTCAGGCGATGGGTCAGATACAAATGATGGAAGCGGCGATGGAACGGAAGCCTAAGCTGTAGATTTATGATAAAGTACTTGTAAACAATCTTCCATAATGTTCACATGGACGTGAGCATAGAAAGAGGCTAATATGAATCATATCTCTCAAACAAAATTTACTACCATCGAGCAGATGACAGGGCAGCTGTTACAAAAAAAAGCGCTACCGGTTAAGCAGGCAGGGTCAGAGAATTCCTTTAGTAAAATCCTTGAAAATCAATATACCAAACAAAACGCTGAGTTAAAATTTTCAAAGCATGCCAATGAGAGGCTGCAGAACCGGAATATTGAATTGTCAGAGGAACAGTTAGAAAAGCTGTCGACAGGGACAAAAAAAGCCCAAGAAAAAGGAATATCAGAATCACTTGTAATGGTAGATAACATCGCTTTTATTGTGAATGTAAAGAACAGTACGGTTATAACAGCGCTTGATGAAGGGGAAGATAAGATTTTTACAAACATTGACGGTGCCGTAATTATGTAATATGCCGGACCTTAGGGAGGCATTCGGGTCCTTGACTGACAGAGAGGACAAATAAAGGCACAATAATAAGGAGGTCATTTCATTATGATGAGATCATTGTACTCCGGTATTTCCGGATTAAGTGTTCACCAGACTAAAATGGATGTAATCGGTAATAATATTGCAAATGTTAATACAGTTGGTTTTAAAGCAAGCAGAGTAGCTTTCTCAGATATATTTTATCAGACGATTCAAAGTGCGACCGGTCCGAATGATGCCACCGGAGCAGCAGGACAGAATGCCATGCAGATAGGTCTTGGAAGTACGGTATCCTCTATTGTATCATCTATTACAAAAACCGGTGGTGCCCAGAGAACAGATAACCCCTTTGATATTATGATTAACGGAGATTCTTTCTTTGTCGTAAATCAGGGAGGTACGAATTACTTTACAAAAGCCGGAGACTTTAAGGTGGATGCCGACGGGACCCTTTGTACTTCCAGCGGTGCAACTGTTATGGGATGGCAGGTAGATCCCAACGACAGCACAAAAACAGTTGCGGATATTGTATCACCATTAAAGATTATGTCACCGGAAAATCAGTATTCAGCACCGGTAGCAACTACTAATTCCTATATATCGGGTAATATTGACAGTAAGGACACGCAGATTGCATATGGAGCTTCCGGAGCAACTGTCAGCATATCATTTTATGACAGCCTTGGACAAAGCTATAATGCAACTCTGAAACTTAACCAGGCAAGTGCAACTGATACGAATCACTATACGGTCCAGTTAACGGATATTACAGATTCAGCAGGAAACCATGTATACAGGACAGGTTCAGCCGGATCCTATATTGCCTCAGGTATCACGCCTATTTCTTTTGGCGGTGCCACATATACAGTTAATGGAACAACAGGTGAACTGGAAACCAGCGGAACGTTGCCCAAGGTTAATTTTAATGGGGCGGACGGTACCTTTACAAGCGTAACCGGATCAGCCGGAGCGACCGGCTCTACTGACGATACAACTCCTGATAAGGACCTCCATCTTTACTTAGGTGGAACGGCAGGAAATAATCCATTTAAAGAAGTAGCAGTGGATTTTTCAACAGTTACAATGTATGCAGGAAGCGGTAATACAACGTTAAGTTCTACGCCAGGAGATTTAGAGGGTCTTGGTAAAGGCCGTAAAGCCGGACACATGACAGGTCTTAGCGTTGACACTTCCGGTAAGATCTATGGAAGTTATGACAATGGTGACAGCAGACTTTTAGGACAGATTGCTGTAGCATCCTTCTCTAATCCGGCAGGACTTGAGGCTAAAGGCGGTAATATGTTTGCAGAGACACAGAACTCCGGAAAGTTTGACGGAATCGGACATGATGTCAGCAGCGACGGCGGAAGTTTCACTACCGGTGTTTTAGAGATGTCCAATGTGGATCTTGCTTCTGAGTTTACCGAAATGATTACTACCCAGAGAGGTTTCCAGGCAAATTCAAGAATTATTACAACTTCTGATACCTTACTGGAAGAACTCATCAACCTAAAAAGATAAATAAATTAATGGCGGCGTAAACCGCCGCCATCTTTTATTATAAGAAGAGAGGGATTATATTGAAAAAACAAAAAGCAGTTTTTTCAACTACGTATTCAGGAATATTAAATCGAAGATTTGATATTCACAAAAGGAGTTAGATTGAAAAAGCAAAAGACAGTTTTTTCAACTACGGATACAGGAATATCCAATCTTTGACTGGATATTCACGAAAGGGGGTAAAATGATTAATTTAACAAAGATGAGTGGTGTTGAAATAACACTGAATTGTGATTTAATTGAATCAATAGAAGAAGTACCGGAAACGGTAATTACCCTCTCCAATGGGAAAAAAATACTGGTAAAAGAGAGTAGACAAGAGATTATAAATCTTGTAAAATGTTACAAAAAAGAACTTTATTCTGTTGGTATACCTAAATTATGACACTATAAACCTTAACCTTAGGGAGGGAAAAAGGTGTTAAGAGAAGAAAGTCATACAAATTAATTCAGAAGGGATATGCCTTTCATAAGGCAGATGGGAAATGGTATGAAAAAGAGCTTCTTAACGGTCATTATCCTGGCTTTAGGAATAGTTAATATGATTCTGACAGCGGTTATTGTATTTGCCGTTGTACCGACCACAATGAGAACAAATGAGTTGATATCAAAAGTGGCTTCTACCATTGATCTGGAGATCAACGGGACCCCGGACAATAAAGAAGTAAGCATTGAGGATATTGAAAACTATAATTTAAGCAAAGACCTCACAATTAATTTGAAAAAAGGCTCTGATAACATAGCTCATTATGCACTTGTTACAGCATCCTTATCGCTCAATAAGAAATCCGAGGATTATGCAAAGCTGCAGCCTCTGGTAGCAACCAATGAAACAAAGATTAATGAAATTATTCAGAATGAATTTGCAAAGTATACAATGGATGAACTTTATGATAAGAAAGAGCAAATTAAAACTAATATCCTGGCGGCAATTCAAGAATACTTTAAGTCTGAATTTATCGTCGGCGTTTCCTATGAATATACAGCACAGTAAAGAATTTTGATGATTTCGATAGAACTTTATGATATTATGGTATTAAGTAATCACCCGGGAGGTAGTGGCAATGGGCGACGTCTTGTCTCAAAATGAGATTGACAATTTGCTTAAAGCGTTAAGCAGTGGGGAATTGGATGCAGAAGAGTTTAAAGGCAGTGGCGAAAAGCAAGTAAAAAACTACGATTTTGCAAGACCCTCCAAGTTTTCAAAAGAACATCTTAGGACATTAGAAATCATATTTGAACATTATGGGAGATTGCTTTCTACAAATTTACCGGCTTATTTTCGAAAAAATGTCCAAATAGAAGTAGTAAGTTCAGAGGCGGTTGCTTATTCCGAATTTACTAACGCCCTCTCTAATCCCGTATTATTGGGAATTGTAGATTTTTCACCTTTAGAGGGTAATATAATTATTGAAATCGCGGACAATCTAGGATATGCAATGGTGGATCGAATGCTCGGGGGAACTGGGATGCCGTTAGAAAAAGCGAGAGATTTTACAGAGATTGAGTTAATCATAATGGAACGTATCTTCAATGTCTGCACGAATCTGCTGAGTGAGCCATGGGAAACAGTAATTCACGTGGAACCAAGACTTACCAGAATAGAAACGAATTCACAGTTTGCACAAATTATTGCCCCCAGTGAAATGACTTCCATCATTACTATGAATATCAAAATTGGTAATGTGGAAGGAATGATGAATATATGTTTACCATATGCTTGCCTGGAGAGTGTTATAGATAAATTAAATACAAAATATTGGTTTTCAACAATGCAGGTTAAAGACGATAAGTCATATCAGGAACTCATTGAGATGGCTATAGCAAAAGCAAAGATACCGATTAAAGCAATATTAGGAAGAAGTTCCATTTCAGTAAATGATTTTCTGGGACTTCAAGCAGGGGACATCATTAAACTGAATACAAAGATTGATGATGAGCTGGATATTTATGTTGGTAATCTTGATAAATTCAAAGCACTGCCAGGTGCATCTTCGGATGCTTATGCAGTGAGAATTACATCAATAATCAGGGAGGAGTAATAATTATGGATGGTATGTTATCTCAGGAGGAGATTAACGCGCTTCTAAGTGGGATGAGTTCGGACATAGGCAGCGTGGGAGCTGATAATAATAACGAGACATTGTCAGAAGCTGAAAAAGATGCAATTGGCGAAGTTTCCAATATCAGTATGGGAACGGCTGCGACAACTCTTTCATCGCTTGTTAATCAAAAAGTTGTCATAACCACCCCGGTAGTGTCCTATGCCACATGGACTGATTTGACAGAGTCTTATGATAGACCATGTGTTTTTATACAGATATATTATAAGGATGGTTTGGATGGAAACAATATATTAATATTGAAAGAGTCAGATGTCAAGATAATTACGGATCTGATGATGGGCGGTGATGGTACCAATGTTGCCGGTGAACTGTCAGAACTTCATTTGAGTGCAATCAGTGAGGCAATGAATCAGATGATGGGTTCGGCATCTACTTCCATATCAGCAATGCTTGAGAAAAGAGTTGATATTTCTCCTCCAATCTCAACATTGGTAGACATGAATGAGTCTATTGACGGAGCTGATATTGCACCCTTCTTAAAAGGCAAGTTTGTGAAGGTGTCATTTAAGATGGAAATAGGCACGTTGGTTGACAGCGAATTGATGCAGCTTTATCCTTTCGAACTGGCCAGGGAATTATATAGCAATTTTGTGAAAGAAGAACCAAAGCCAGAACCTAAAGTTCAGCCAAAGCCTCAGACACAGCAAAAGGCTGCAGAAGCAGCAACTCAGGCGGCACCTCAAGTGCAGATGCCAAATATGCAAATGCCGAACATGCAGGCGCAGACACCTGGGTATCAAGTGCCTTATGTTGCTCCGGATATTAATGTTTCACCTGCACAGTTCCAGAACTTTACGGTGTCTCAGCAAGTAACACCTCAGCCGGAGAACATTAACCTGATTATGGATGTTCCCCTGGAAGTTACTGTGGAACTTGGAAGGACAAACAAATCCATTAAGGAAATATTAGATTTTACGCCGGGTACAATTATCGAACTGAATAAACTTGCAGGAGAGCCCATTGATGTTCTTGTAAATGGTAAATTTGTTGCAAAAGGTGAGGTTGTTGTAATTGAAGAGTCCTTTGGTATCAGAGTGACTGAAATTATTAAATAATATTAAATAACGGTTATAAGAGAAACCATGAATCATGTGATGCAAATCATTTATACATGAAATCAACATAATAATTGGTTACAGAGGGTTTTAAATTAAAGGGTGGATAGTGATCTAATTAATTATAAAATACAACACATGATAGGAGAATAGAAATGGGTAAAAGTATTTTAATTTGTGATGATGCTGCTTTTATGAGAATGATGATTAAGGATATTTTAAGTAAAAATGGCTATACAATTGTCGGAGAAGCTGAGAATGGTGCCAAGGCTGTTGAAAAATATAACGAAACAAAGCCGGATCTGGTTATGATGGATATTACCATGCCTGAGATGGATGGTATACAGGCTCTTAAGAAGATTAAATCAGCAGATCCTTCCGCTAATATTATTATGTGTTCAGCTATGGGCCAGCAGGCGATGGTTATTGAATCCATACAGTCCGGAGCAAAGGATTTCATTGTAAAACCTTTTCAGGCGGACAGGGTCCTGGAAGCTGTTAAGAAGGCTGTGGGTTAATGGACATTTTCCTAACTAAGCTGTCGGGAGGGAGTAATTTTCTGCAGCTTCTTGGTGTCAGCATTCTTTTTATTATAGTGTTAGCTATTACCTACCTGACAACAAAATTTGTCGGCGGCGTCAAAATGGGAGCCTTAAAAGAAACTAATTTTAAGGTGGTTGATACTTATAAAATTACTCAGAATAAGTTTCTGCAGATAGTTAAGATAGGTACCAGATATTTTGTAATTGCAGTAGGAAAAGATGAGATAAGACTTCTTACGGAAATAAGCGAGGATGAGATTTCCGTAAAGAGTAAAAACACCAAACAAAATGCTACCTTTCAGGATATTTTGAAAGGTTTTAAGAAACAACTAGAGAAAGAAGATAACAGCGGTGATATATCTGCAGAACTGCCGGAAAGTCAGGATGATGCAGAGAAGAGCAGTCACCACTAAGGTTGGTATACATGGAGAGAAAGAATAAAAAGATATTAAAAAAGCTGTTATGTGTATTTTTCATTCTATTCATTGCCGGTATATTAACCAATAGAACTGATTATGTATATGCATCACAGAACAGCGGAACAACAGTGACGGATACCAATGACAGTACACAGACACAGACCGGTACTACAGACAATCTGACTGCCACTGATGGAACAACAGATAATAATTTAAGCGGCCAGATAGGGCCGTTTAAGTTTAATTTGGATACAGATCCTAACGGAGGAGGGATAACCTCCACGTTACAGATAATGCTGGTAATTACTTTGATTTCTTTGGCCCCGTCAATTTTAATTATGGTAACATCTTTTACCAGAATCATAATTGTACTGCATTTTGTCAGATCGGCTTTAGGAACACAGACTACACCTCCTAATCAGGTACTCATAGGTATTGCATTATTTTTAACATTTTTCATTATGTCACCGGTTATTACTCAGATTAATAACGATGCAGTAAAACCCTTGTCTAATGGGGATATAACCCAGCAGGAAGCTTTTACAGCGGGGGTCAAACCTTTAAAAGAATTTATGCTAAAACAAGTAAAACCACAGGATTTAAAACTGTTTATAGACATTTCCGAAGTTAATAAAGACAACAGCATTACTAAAGTTGAGGATTTGCCCATTACTGTTATTATTCCGTCTTTTATTATCAGTGAGTTGCGTACTGCTTTTATTATCGGCTTTGTAATTTATATACCTTTTATAATCATTGACATGGTAGTTGCATCTACCTTGATGTCTATGGGTATGATGATGCTTCCGCCGACGACCATATCCATGCCGTTTAAGATACTCCTCTTTATTTTGGCGGACGGATGGAATCTTGTAATTGGAGAATTGGTTAAGACCTTTTACACATAGCAGGAGATTAAAGCAAACGAAGATTTGTAGGCAATACTGCAGGCAAGCTTGAAGCGCATTGGAAAGGGCATTGTTAGTATGAATGAAAATATAGTAATTGATATTATCAGAGAAGCACTATGGATCATTATAAAGGTTTCAGCACCGATGCTTTTAGTATCTCTTGTGGTAGGGCTGATAATAAGTATTTTGCAGACCATAACTTCCATTCAAGAACAAACCCTCACATTTGTTCCGAAGTTTATAGCAATTTTTTTAGTTATTATGTTAATTGGCAGTTGGATAATGTCTGAAACAAAAGACTTTTTTGTTGAGCTTATCAACAACCTTCCGTATTACATTAAAAGTACATGACTTTTACAGTTGACGGATTCGATATTTTTTTGTTGATTCTTGTGAGGGTATCAGCTTTTGCTTTCGTAGCTCCTTTTTTTAGTCTTCCCAATGTACCCGTCAGGGTAAAAGCAGGCTTTTCATTTATTTTTGCTTTAATTCTTTTTCAGGTATCAGGTTCTGATATTCAATATGGTACGGTGATAGAATACGCTATTCTGATTATGAAAGAAGCGTTAACAGGTCTTATTATTGGATTTTTTACGAATGTCAGCTATTATATCCTGAATTTTGCAGGTCAGTTAATGGACATGGAAATAGGTTTTTCCATGATAAATGAGCTTGACCCTGTATCTAACATTGAAAGCACCATAACCAGTAATTTATATTCCTATTCTGTTATCTTAGTACTTTTAGTAACGGATATGCATCTTTATATTATAAAGGCATTTGCCGAGACCTTTCAAATAATACCCTTGGGGCAGGCACATATTGAATCGAATATTTATCTGCTGATGGTGGATTTTATTAAAAATTATTTTGTTATAGGTTTTACCATTGTATTGCCGATTTTTGCGGCAATGCTGATTGTTAATACCATACTTGGTATATTAGCAAAAATAGCCCCTCAGATGAATATGTTTGTTATTGGTTTTCAGTTGAAGATATTTACTGGTTTATTGATCTTACTTTTACTGGTAAAATTCCTGCCTACCGTATCCGGTTTTATATTCAATGAAATGGCGGATATGATGAAGGCAGCCGTTCGTGTACTTGAATAGCTTTATGGGTGAGGGGAATAGGTTGAAAAACAAAAGACAGTTTTTCAGCTACGGATTCAGGAATATCAAATCGAAGATTTGATATTCACGAAAGGGTTAAAATGGATAGATTGTTAGTTTACAACCTTCAACTTTTTGCAGAAGGCGGAGAAAAGACAGAAGAACCTACCTCTAAGAAATTAAGCGATGCCAGAGACGAAGGCCAGGTGGCAAGAAGTACGGATTTGATTTCTTCTGCAGCATTGATTGCTTTATTTGTCAGCCTAAAGATTTTTGTTGCAAGAATAGGCAATCAGTTTATTGATACTTTCAGCGAATTTTACAATAATATTGTAAAGGTAGCAGCAGATGATTTTAATATTGGTACGGCATCTGCACTTTTAAAGGAATGTTTTTTAAGTATTATTCAAATAGTATTACCCATATTTATAATTGCGGTATTCGTAGTGATTATAGTTAACATTTTTCAGGTAAAGTGGAAACTAACTACGAAACCTTTGAAGCCGAAATTCAGTAAATTCAATCCGATTACCGGATTTAAGAAAATATTTTCAAAAGAAAAAACGGTGGACATGCTAAAGGAAGTCCTTAAAATAATAGCCATCATATATATTGCTTACACCACATTGGTCAAGTATAGTGAAAATCTTTTAAGGTTCTATGATATGGAGCTGATACAGGCTGTTCAGTTTATCGGAAATATTGTTATAAAGCTAGGTTTAAATATCAGTATAGTATTCCTGATCATAGGTATTGCAGATTTTATTTATCAAAAGTTAAAGTTCAGAAAAGATATGAGAATGTCAAAGCAGGAAATCAAAGATGAATACAAGCAGTCGGAAGGCGACCCTCAGATAAAAGGAAAAATCAGAGCAAAGATGAGGGAAGTGTCACAGAGAAGAATGATGCAAATGCTTCCCAGCGCAGATGTAGTAATCACAAACCCGACTCACTTTGCAGCTGCTATTAAGTACGATAAAGAGACCAGTGAAGCACCGATGCTTATTGCGAAAGGTGCCGATTATCTGGCACAGAAAATAAAAGACGTCGCAAAAGAGAACAATATAGAGATTGTAGAGAATAAGCCTCTGGCCAGAATGCTTTACTATAACGTGGATGTTGGTAATGAGATTCCGCCCGAATTATATCAAATGACAGCGGAAGTTTTAGCCTATGTTTATAATTTAAAAAATAAGACATGATTACATCGTAGATTCAGGGGGCATTGTTAATGAAAAGAACGGACATGGCTGTAGGAATTTATTTGCTGGCAGCAATTATATTTCTAATCGTACCCATACCTCATATTTTATTGGATTTATTACTGGCTCTTAATATATCCATAGCATTGATTGTTCTATTCAATGCCTTGTTTTCAAAAGAAGCTTTAAATATGTCGGCTTTTCCAACGATTCTGTTGTTTTCGACTATATTCCGAATATCCCTAAATGTATCGGCCATGAGATTGATACTAAGAGACGGATATGCCGGCGGAGTAATCCAGACTTTCGGTAACTTCGTGGGTGCAGGTGACGCAATTATCGGCATTATTGTATTTATTATTTTGATATTAGTACAGTTTATCGTAATCAATAAAGGTTCGGAGCGTGTTGCCGAAGTAACTGCCAGATTTACTCTGGATGCTATGCCCGGTAAACAGATGGCTATTGATGCGGATTTGAATACCGGAGCTATAAATGATGCACAGGCAAAAGAACGAAGAGAGAAGATACAGGCTGAGGCCGGATTCTTTGGAGCAATGGATGGTGCTACCAAATACGTAAAGGGAGATGCCATTGCAGGCCTTATCATTGTATTAATTAATTTTATCGGCGGTATAGCAATAGGATCATTCCGCGGCGGTATGGGAATGGGCGAAGCTTTTGACAAATACACCATATTGACTATCGGTGAAGGTTTGGTCAGTCAGATTCCTTCGCTTTTGATTTCCTTATCTACCGGTATTATTGTAACCAAGGCTACAAAAGAAGCGGATGTGGGTGAAACCTTAGTAAAGCAGCTTTTTTCTATTCCAAAGGTTCTCTATATCGTTGGCGGGGCTTTAATCTTTCTTGGTATTGTAACCCCTCTTAACGCCCTTGTATTTTGTACCTATGGTGTTGTATTTGTTCTCTGCGGCAGAAGTATTGCCGGAAGAATGGAAGTTGAAGATATCGAAAGTGCGGCTGCTATGGAAGAGAGCAGCGGAGATGAGATACGAAAGCCGGAAAATGTGGTATCCTTATTACAGGTTGACCCCATTGAACTGGAATTTGGCTATGGTATTATTCCTCTTGCTGACATGAACCAAGGCGGCGATTTACTTGACCGTGTTGTACTTATCAGAAGGCAGATTGCCCTTGAATTGGGGTGTGTAGTGCCTATCATAAGATTAAGAGATAATATTCAGCTTAATCCCAATCAGTATCTGATTAAAATTAAGGGAATTCCTATTAGTGAAGGAGAAATTCTATTTGACCATTACATGGCGATGAATCCCGGTTACGTAGAGGAAGAAATTACAGGCATACCTACTTTTGAGCCATCCTTTCATCTACCTGCTATCTGGATAACGGAAAGCCAGCGTGAAAGAGCGGAATCTCTGGGATATACGGTGGTTGATCCGCCATCTATTATTGCGACACATCTTACTGAAGTTATCCGAAGTCATATTTATGAATTACTTACAAGACAGGATGTACAGAATCTTATTAATAATATACAGGAAGCCAATGCAACACTTATTCAGGAGCTTGTTCCAAAACTTGTAAGTGTCGGAGAAATACAAAAAGTATTGCAGAATCTGTTAAAAGAAGGAATCTCCATCAGAGATCTTATTACTATATTTGAAACTCTGGCAGACTATGCGACTACGACAAGGGATACGGATGTGCTTACGGAATATGCCAGACAAAGCCTTAAAAGAGCTATTAGTAATAAGTATTTTCCCGCATCTGAGGTTACAAGCGTTGTAACTCTAGATCCAAAGGTTGAGCAGGACATTATGAACAGTGTGAAGCAGACAGAGCAGGGAGCTTACTTAACACTGGATCCTGAAAAAACAAGAAATATTATGAATTCTGTGGAAGAAGAAGTGCAAAAACTGGAGAACATTGGGAAGAACCCCATTGTTATAACTTCTCCTATTGTCAGAATGTATTTTAAGAAACTGACACAGGATTATTTTAAGGATTTAATTGTCATATCGTATAATGAAATTGAATCCAATGTTGAATTACAATCGGTAGGGATGGTGACGGTATAGTGATAATTAAAAAATATCAGGCAAATACGGAAACAGAGGCAATTCTTTTAGCGAAGAATGAGTTGGGAAAAGATGCCATAGTGATGAATATCAAGACGGTTTCCCCTAGAGGAGTATACCGTTTATTCAGAAAACCTACCGTTGAGATTACAGCGGCCGTTGACGATACAGGTGTTTTATCCGGCATTTCAAAAGAAGCACCAAAATCAAAACCGTCTTTTTTTACAAATACTTTGTCGGCAGCTTATGAAGAAGAGGGGCCTTCTTCTTTAGGTAAATTAAAAGAGACATATACTTCAAAAGATTCTTATGCTGCGAAAGAGGCTTATGTTCCAAAAGAAGCTTATGCTCCAAAAGAGAACTATAATGTGAAAGAAGAAGCCTCTGCGATTGAAAAGAAGTTAAACAGCCTCCAGGAATTGCTGGAGAAGCAGCTTTTAGAGCAGCAGGATATTAAAAAGGAACAGGAATCACCAAAACAGAAAGACCCTGAAGTACAAAAAAGAGAAGAATGCATTAAACTGGTGTATGACCAGTTATTGAAAAATGAAGTGGATGAAAAGTTTGTCGCACAGTTGGTAAGTGAAATTGAATCAAAGCTTACAAGGGATATAACAATAGATAATATTTTATCCCATGTATATCAAAAGATTATCCTTAAACTGGGACAGCCTAAAGTGATAGAGGTTGCGGAAGACAGATGTAAGTTCATTTTCTTTATTGGTCCTACCGGAGTGGGAAAAACTACTACGATAGCAAAGATAGCTTCTGATCTGAAGCTGAATAAAAAACTGAAAGTGGCAATGCTTACTTCCGACACTTACCGTATTGCCGCAGTCGAGCAGTTAAGGACCTATGCTAATATCCTTGGTATACCGATGAAAGTAATCTATACGGAAGAGGAAATGGCGGCGGCCAAGGAAGAATTAATGGGCTATGATGTAGTCCTTGTCGATACAGCCGGACGTTCCCATAAGAATCGGGAACAGAGAGATGACATTGTAAGGCTCCTTGGTACAGTGGATAAGGAAGAGAGCGAAATATATCTTGTTTTAAGTGCCACTACCAAGTATAAAGACTTAATCCGAATTACGGAGAGCTATTCTGAAATAACGGACTACCGCATTATATTTACCAAGTTAGATGAAACTATTTCGGTAGGTAATATCTTAAATATCAGAATGTATACAAATGCTGAACTGTCCTACGCAGCTTACGGTCAGAATGTACCGGATGATATAGGAAAACTTAATACACAGGAAACGGCAAAGAAACTATTAGGAGGTTTTGATTGATGGATCAGGCGGAGCAGCTTCGTAATATTGTAAAAAAACACAGTATGCCTGACCAACTTGCCAGAGTTATTACCGTAACCAGTGGAAAGGGTGGCGTCGGCAAATCGAATCTTTCAGTAAATCTAGGAATTCAGCTTAGCAGAATGGGTAAGAGGGTAATTATCCTGGATGCTGATTTTGGTCTTGCCAATGTGGAAGTCATGCTTGGCATCAGGCCCAAATATAATCTGGCAGATATTATATACGGCAATAAAAGCCTGCAGGAGATTATAACAAAAGGTCCGGAAAATCTGATGTTTATATCCGGAGGTTCCGGAATACAGGAACTGTCCAATATTACAAGAGGCCAGATAGATTTTCTGAACCAGAAGTTATATGAATTAGATGAATATGCCGATATTATTATAATTGATACGGGAGCAGGTGTAACGGACAGTGTATTGGAATTCGTTATGGCAAGCTCGGAAGTGCTATTGGTAATAACACCGGAACCCACCTCTATAACAGATGCCTATGCACTGTTAAAGATACTTAATAAGCGAGACGATTTTCATTCGGAGCTGACCTCCATTAAAATGATATCCAACAGAATCGGCTCACAGGAAGAAGGCATTAACCTATATAAGAAAATGAATCTTGTAGTTGAAAAATTCTTGACACTTAAACTTGAATATCTGGGAGGAATACCGCAGGATTCCAATGTCACACGAGCTGTGATGCAGCAAAAACCATATTCTGTGTTATATCCCAGTTCACCCTCCTCAAAAGCTGTGTACAATTTGGCAGCATCTTTGTGCAGCAATAATAATATTAACGGATTAGAGCAGAGAGGGATTGCTCATTTTTTTTCAAGTCTTCTTCATCGTAAGACAAGCAAATAACGGAGGTGACTTAACATGTTACGGGATGTGGTAGCTATTGGTGATAAAGTTGAACTTATGGTAATTGACAGAAAAGAAGAGATAGAGAAAAAAACACTAAAAAGCAAAGTGCTGGACTTTCCCAATTATACTTCGGTTACTATAGCAATGCCAATTATAAAAGGAAGGATCATACCTCTTTCGGTGGGAGATAAATACAGCCTGCGCTTTTTTTCACAAACTGGCTTATATGAATGCAAGGGTATCATTACGGACAGGTCCAACGATGATAAGATATACATATTAACTGTTGAAATTACATCTGCACTGGAGAAATATCAGAGACGGCAATTTTTCAGATTGTCATGTGTGCTGGACCTGGATTATTATATTGCTACGGAAGCAGAGCTGACACTTCGGTACAAGCTCAAGCAAAATGCATTTAAATCACCGGAAGATAAGCAGGCATGTCTGGATGCTCTGGAGCAATGTAAAAGAGAATGGCTTATGGGAATCGTTGTGGATCTTAGCGGCGGAGGTATCAGGCTGATGTCGGAAAGCATTCACGAGATTGGAAATACCGTTCAGATGCGCATTCAATTTACCAGTAAAGTAAATTTAAAGTCGGATTATATATCCGGAGTGATCATATCCGCAGATAAAATGACAAATAGAAACGGCTTTTATGAATACCGTGCTCAATTTAAAGAAGTACTAAAAGAAGACAGAGAAGCAATCATCAAATTTATATTTGAAGAAGAGATTAAGCAGCGTACGAAAGACAAGAAATAGTCATTACTACTTGCTGTCCGGGAAAAATGTCCGATTTTAGAGCGAATATGCGGAAAAGGGGTAAATATGCAGAAAAAAGTTTTAATAGTTGATGACTCTGCACTCATGAGAAGGGTACTCTCTGATATAATTAATTCAGATCCTAGGTTTCAGGTTTCAAAAGTTGCTGTTAACGGACTTGAGGCATTTCTATTATTGACGCAGCAGAAAGAAACATATGATGCGATTATTCTAGATATCAACATGCCTCAAATGAGCGGAATCGAGCTATTAGAACAACTGGAGCAAAAAAAGATTAAAGCCACTATTATCATTGTCAGCACATTGGCCAAAGAAGGTGCAAAAGAGACAATCCGGGCTTTGGAATTAGGAGCATTTGATTTTGTTACCAAGCCGGAAAGCTTCTTTGAGGTCAAAAGTGACAAGTTTAAAGATAAGATTATATCCTGTCTTGAAACTGCGACAAAGCTTTACAATCTTAGTGAAAAAGAGATATTAAAGGACACTGTAAGGAGCGGATACAATGCCGCAGAGTTTGCGGCTGCCAAACAGGCCGCGGCGGATAAGCTGATTTCAGCGGATAAAGCACCTTTAGCAGAAAAGCCGGCACTGCCAAGAAGTACAGGAGTTACCGGAAAAAAACTGGTAGCAATTGCCTGTTCCACCGGCGGACCGAAAGCCTTACAGCAGGTAGTACCAAAGTTAAGTGCTTCTTTAGGCTGCAGTGTATTAATTGTACAGCACATGCCGGAAGGCTTTACAGCATCCTTAGCCAACCGTTTAAATGAGATTAGTATGGTGAAGGTGAAAGAGGCAGAGCACCTGGAAGGAATAGCAGAAGGAACGGTCTATATTGCAAAGGGCGGATATCAGATGAGATTTGGAACTGCCGAACAAGGAAAGGCAGTGCTGACAATAACCCAGGAACCTGCGAAAAATGGTTTAAAACCTTGTGCTGATTATATGTTTGAGTCGTTAGCTGAATCGGGTTTTTCGGAAATTATCTGTGTAGTATTAACCGGTATGGGCGGTGACGGAACCTATGGAATCAAGAAACTGAAAGAGAAAAAGAATATATATGTAATTGCACAGGATGAAGCAACCAGTACGGTTTATGGCATGCCCAAAGTTGTCAGGGATGCAGGGCTGGTAAATGAGGTTGTTCCGTTAGAGCAGATAGCCAGTGCAATACAAAGAAGTCTGGGGGTACAATAAGATGGATGTCAGTCAATATTTGGAGATTTTTATTGATGAAACAAAGGAACACTTACAGAGTTTGAATCAACAGTTGCTGGTACTTGAGACAGAACCTGAGAACAGCGAGACCATTAACGAAATATTCAGGGCTGCCCATTCCTTAAAGGGTATGGCTGGAACCATGGGATTTAAGAGAATGCAGAGATTGACCCATGATATGGAAAATGTATTTTCTGAAATACGAAATGGTAAGATGGGTGTTACCGCAGAGTTAGTAGATGTTTTATTCAAAGGGCTTGATGCACTGGAAGGATACCTGAGCAATATTCAGGCCAGCGCAGACGAGGGAACGGAAGACTATGAGGATATCATAGAACAGCTGAACGATATCTTAAATGTAGGACTTGGAAAAGCAGTCAGCAAGGAAACAAAGGCTGCCGGAACAACTGCTGCCGGTAATTCTGCGGCTGCCGGAACTGTTTCAGCGGCAGAAGTTACTGCGGGCGCTAATAAATACAAAGAACTGCCCCTTGCTGATTATGAAAAGAATGCAATTATAAAAGCTTCAAAGATAGGTATAAATGCTTATGGCATTACCGTATATGTGCAGGAGTATTGTATCCTGAAGGCTGCCAGAGCTTTTCTGGTATTTAAGGCATTAGAAGGTATGGGTGATGTTATAAAGTCCAAACCGGAAGTACAGGATATTGAAGATGAGAAGTTCGACTTGGATTTCAGTGTAGTATTACTTACCAAAGATGACCTGGAAAAAGTTAAAAAGACAATACTTAATGTGTCTGAAATTAAAGATGTTTACATAGAGGCTATTAATGTAAATGAAGAAGAACTGACAGAGGTAAAAGAAGAAGCGGCAGTTCCCGCAGAGGAAGCCGGATTAAGGAATAATGCGCAGAACAGAACCGCGGCACAAAATCCCGCCAAACAGCAGGCATCAAAACCGGTAGTAAACCGTTCTGTCCGTGTTGATATTGAAAAACTGGACGTACTGATGAATTTGGTAAGTGAGCTGATTATCGCTAAAAACGGTCTTGTATCCATGAACACCAGTGAAAAGGGTGCAAAAACAGAGTCCGGTTTTAATGAACAGATTGAATATCTTGAGAGAGTTACTACCAACCTTCATGAATCCGTTATGAAGGTAAGAATGGTTCCCATTGAAAGTGTTCTTAACCGTTTCCCTCGTATGATCAGAGATTTGTCTAAATCTTTGAATAAAAAGATGGAACTCTATATGACCGGTGAAGAAACAGAATTGGACAGAACGGTAATAGATGAAATTGGTGACCCTCTGATGCATTTATTAAGAAATGCAGCCGACCACGGTCTGGAAAGCAATGAAGAGCGTGTAGCTAAGGGCAAACCGGAGGTAGGTTCTATTTTCCTGGATGCATATCAGGACGGTAACAATGTAGTAATTGAAGTCCGGGATGACGGTGCCGGTATTAATGTGGAGAAGGTTAAGAAAAAGGCCGTTGAAAAAGGTACAATAACATTTGAACAGGCTGAAATCATGAGCGATAAAGAAATTATTGACTTATTGTTCAGGCCAAGCTTTTCAACTGCAGAGGTCATAACAGATGTATCCGGCAGAGGTGTAGGTCTTGATGTTGTTAAGACAAAGATCGAAGCTTTAGGCGGAGACATTGAGGCTAAGACCAAACTTGGTTCCGGCAGCAATTTCATTATTCGCCTTCCTCTTACACTTGCTATCATACAGGCATTAATGGTAGAGCTCGGAACAGAAAAATACGCTATACCGCTTGGCAGTATACAGACCATTGAAGATGTTGCAGCTTCAGATATCAAATATGTTCATTCCAAAGAGGTAATTAACTTAAGAGGAAATGTAATCCCCTTACTTCGTTTGAATGACATTCTGGATGTTCCGGGAGAAAAGGCAGAGCAGGAAAATCTCATTGTGGTTATTATATCAAAAGGAGACAGACTGGCAGGACTGGTGGTAGATAATCTGATTGGACAGCAGGAAATTGTAATCAAGTCAATCGGTAAGTTTATAAATAATAACAAGATTATTGGCGGAGCTACTATACTTGGCGACGGTGAAGTTGCCCTTATTCTTGATGTAAACACACTGGTCTAGAAGCACCACATGAAGGTCCGTTTGAATTATAGAAATCAATAATTCACTATACTGGAAAGGGCAAGGTTATATATATGGAAAATGCAGTGAATGAAGGGAAGCAATACATAGTAGTTAAGATAGGTATTGAGCAATACGGTATCGATATTAAATATATTGATAATATTGTAAGAATGCAGAATATTACAAGAGTGCCAAAGGCACAGCATTACTTTAAAGGTGTTATAAACTTAAGAGGTGAAATCATACCGGTAATGAGTCTTCGATTAAAATTTGGATTGGAAGAAGACAAGATAACCGGTGCTACCAGAATCATTATCATTAAATTTGATTCTCAGTCTGCGGTAGGAATAATTGTGGATGAGGTAAAAGAAGTAGTATCCTTAGATGAAAGCATGATTGAAAAAGTTACTAATAGTGCCGTTGAAGATAAGAATGGATATCTGTCCGGTATTGGCAAACATAATGACAGTTTAGTATCCTTATTGAATATTAATGGGGTCATTATGGAAAAAGAAACAGTTTAAGGAGTGTATCAGTGCCGAATATTAATTTAGATAATATGGACAATATGCAGTTTGATGTTTTAAAGGAAATCGGAAATATAGGAGCAGGTAATGCAACGACTGCTTTATCCACTATGATTAACAGTAAAGTTGACATGAATGTTCCTAAAGTAGATTTACTTGAGTTAAAAGAGCTGCCCGATATGCTTGGAGGAGCGGAAGAAATTGTCGTAGGTATTTTGATAACCCTTGAGGGCGAAATAAATGGAATGATGATGTTTATGATGGATCAGGTTTCAGCCTGCCGCATTGTAAATATCCTTATGGGAAAGGACTCAGCCCTTGAAGATTTTACGGAAATGGAATATTCGGCTCTAAGAGAAATCGGCAATATCATAGCAGGAGCATATCTTTCCTCTTTGTCAACGTTGACCGGTATTAAGATCAATGCAAGTATCCCCTATATGTCAATTGATATGGCGGGAGCAATCTTAAGCGTACCGGCTATTGAGTTTGGAAAAGTAGGCGATAGGGCTTTAATAATTGAGACACAATTTACCAAAGACGACTCAGATGTAAATGGCTATTTTATTTTAATACCTACCTTGGAATCATATGATGTTATCTTAAAGTCATTGGGATTATAGGTGAGGTTATGGGCATAATGGTTAAAGTAGGAATGGCAGATTTGAATGTATGCAGCTCACCGGATGCACTGACGACTTTGGGACTTGGCTCTTGTGTTGGAATATCACTGTATGATTCTGTCAGTAAGACTGCAGGGATGGTACATGTTATGCTGCCGGACAGCACAAAGATAAAGAACAATGAAAATATTGCTAAATTTGCAGATACAGGAATAGATGCGCTTATTCAAAAAATGATGCACCTTGGTGCGAATAAGAACCGCCTGGTTGCAAAAATTGCAGGAGGAGCCCAAATGTTTGCTTTCAGCTCGAACAATGATATGCTTCGTATCGGGGAGAGAAATATTGAGGCAAGTAAAGCAAAACTGGCTTCTCTTGGAATAAGAATATTATCGGAGGATACCGGTTTGAATTATGGCAGAACAATCGAATTCTATGCAGAAACCGGTGAACTCTATGTAAAATCAGTGGGTAAGCCATTAAAGATAATTTAAGGATATTTTCTATTATAAATTTGTGTCTGCGGCTCAACGCGGCAGGTACCGAAAGGATATGGTTATTTATATGAAAGAGAGGTACATAGCACCGGCAGTAATGCTGATAGCAGGTGTGGTTATGAGTGTATTAAATATTTTAAATCATGAAACACTATTAACAGGCCTTGAAAGACTTTTGTTTGTGCTTATTGTCTTTTATATAATCGGTAAAATAGCCACAGCTATTATTAGGAAGTTTACCAAAGCAGTAATACCAGATGAAATAATAGAAAATGATAAGTCCGAGGAAACTGATGAGCTTAAGAAAGAGCAGAATTTTGAGGAAGAGTAAGAATAGTTAATCTTTCTTAATCTATGGAGGCAGCAGGTTTCGTAGTTTGCTGCAAAGGCAGGGAGGCTGAGATTTTCAAAATTTGGGGGTATATCAATGAATGCAGATTATAAAGCCAAACTTTGGGAGGATTACAGTAAACATAAATCTCCGGAAGGACGGGAAAAGCTGATAACAGAATACGCTGGATTGGTAAAAGTCGTAGCCGGCAGACTTAGCATGTATCTTGGATATAATGTTGAATATGAAGACCTGGTAGGATACGGAATCTTCGGATTGATTGATGCCGTTGAGAAGTTTGACTATACAAAAGGCGTTAAATTCGAAACCTATGCAAGCTTTCGAATAAGGGGTGCCATTTTGGATGAAATCCGTAAAATGGACTGGATACCCAGAACATTACGGCAAAAGCAACGTAAGATGGATCTTGCTTATCAGAAATTAGAAATCCAATTAGGACGTGCTGCAACGGATGAGGAAATGGCCAAAGAATTAGAGCTTTCTCAGAAAGATTATGAACTTTGGCAGAATCAGACCAATATTTCCAACCTATTCTCTCTGGATGAGTATTTGGAGCAGGGCAGTGAAGGAAATGTAGAGGCCAACCTAAGTTCGCAATATGAAACACCGGAGCAGATTACTGAAAGAAATGAATTAAAGACTATTCTGTCCGAGACACTGAATATCTTAACGGAAAAAGAAAAGAAAGTTATAGTTCTGTATTATTATGAGGAGCTTACCTTAAAGGAAATCAGCAATGTACTTGAGGTATCTGAATCGAGGATATCACAGCTGCATACGAAAGCATTACAAAAGATGAGGATTAAATTGGGAAGTAATTTAGAAGTATTGTTTACGATATAAGAAAGCGTAATGAGCATATGCAGGCTTGCTTGCCGTATGCGAGTGGAGCGAAAGATCATGGACACGCTTCAGGTTCATGATAATGAAAGCACAGAGAGGAATTTGGAGCTTTGAGTTTGCTTTAAACTTCAAATCGGAGTCAATGCTTGTAAACGAGTTCATGATATAATGAGGGAGAAGAGTATGGGTAATAGGAATGGTTATTTCCAACTTGATGTAAAAGCAGACGGGACCTATGTCAAATTAATACCTGGCAGGCCAGACGGTAAACCATTAGAATTCGATGATTTATCGAAATATCTTAGCAGGATCAAAATTTACGACTATGACCTGAATTCCTTAGTACGGGCTTTGAACGCATCAAAGGAAAATATAGTTGAATGCAAGCTGACAGCAGCCCAAATTCCAAGTATTGACGAAGTATTAGAGATTTCAATCTCTCCGGATAAGATGTACGCCGAAGGTACTTTTTACCCGGCCTCTCAGAGAGGAAAAAGGTTAAGTAAGGATGATATTATATCTGCATTAAAAAGTTCAGGTATAAAATATGGCTATATGGAAGATATCATCAATGAGTATTTAGAAAATCCGATTTATAATGAAGCAATAACACTGGCTAGAGGAGTAAAGCCGGTGGAGGGAAAAGATGCGGAAATCATTTATTTTTTTAATACGGATAAATCTTTAAAACCGAAAGAAAAAGAGGATGGAACAGTAGATTTCCATCAGCTGGATATGATCAGCTCCATAAATAAAGGAGATCAGCTGGCGCAATTAATTCCCGAGGTTATGGGAAAGCCGGGGATAGATGTTATGGGTGTTAGTATACTGCCCAAGAAAGTAACGAGAAAAGTACTAAAGCATGGCAGAGATATTCACTTATCGGAAGACGGTCTTAAAATGTTCTCAGATGTCAGCGGCCATGCAGATTTGATAAATGATAAAGTATTTGTTTCCAATACCTATGAAGTTCTTGCAGATGTTGATTCCTCTACCGGAGATATCTCATATGAGGGCAATGTTACTGTTAAAGGTAATGTAACTGCCGGATACTCTGTGCGGGCCAAAGGAGATATCGTTGTCGATGGTGTTGTAGAAGGAGCCACCCTTTATGCAGGCGGTCAGATCGTCTTAAAAAGGGGCATGCAGGGAATGAACAAAGGTATCATGGAGGCAGAAGGCAATATTATCAGTAAATTTATTGAGAATGCCGTTGTCAAATCCGGCGGATATATTACTACGGAAGCCATTTTGCATAGTAAGGTATCAGCAAAAGGAGATATTACAGTAGGCGGTAAAAAGGGCTTCATAACCGGCGGTGAAATAATGTCCGGAACGTCTATTACTGTAAAAACAGCAGGATCGACCATGGGGACGTTTACCATGCTGGAAGTTGGTATTGATCCCAAAAAAGTAGAAAATTACAGAGCAATTCAAAAGAGAATAACTGCCATTGATGCAGACCTCGATAAGCTGCTGCCCATCATAGATACTTATAAGCGAAAACTAAGTCAGGGAGAGATTTTCTCTCCGGAAAAATTGGAATATATCAGAATAGCAACAAACAATTGCATCATGCTTCGAAGAGAGCTGAAGGAATGCCAGAGTCAATTTGAGCAGCTTCGAGCTGAAATCGGCAATAGCGACGGAGGATGGGTAAAAGTTGAAAATGTCGCTTATCCCGGTGTGAAAATTACGATATCTAACGTAGTTTATTACATAAAGACGGAAACTCATTATTCAAAATTCATAAGAGACAGGGCTGATATTAAAATAGTTGGATTATAAAAAGTAAAACTGGCGGTTTGTATGTAATCGCGAAAGGAGTTAGGTTGAAAAAACAAAAGACAGTTTTTTCAACTACGTATTTAGGAATATCAAATCGAAGATTTGGTATTCATGAAAGGAGTTAGGTTGAAAAAACCAAATGCTGTTTTTTCAACTACTGATTAACGAATATCCAATCAAAGATTGGATATTCAGGAAAGAGGTTAATATGCCTATAACACCAATTGAAATTGCATCTATGGCACCGAAGTCACAAGAGGTTTCAAATTATAAGCACCATGAAAGTCAGAAGCCTATAAATGACCAGATTTTAATCCATGACAAACTAAGCCATGAAGTAAAACAAAATAGTCAGCAAACAGCCAAAATGTCAAAGGGTGATAACAAGGAATACCGTTATGATGCGAAAGAAAAAGGAAATAACAGCTATTCCGGTTCAAACCCGAAGAAAAAACAAAAAGAAGAATCTAAGGATGAAAAAGTTAAGATGAAACCTGGCTCTATTGATATCAGGATATAACAAAAACAGCAGGGGAAAGAGGTTATGTATGGAAGCGATAGCAATTATCCTTGTTATAGCAGGAATTGCAGCAATAATAGTCAGTTGCTTTATGGTGGATAAGACTGACAAGAACAGTGGATTCGTTCCTTCACCTGTCATCAATCAAACGGTAGGAGAGGTCAGTAATGAAATTCTTACCAATGAGTTAAGGCAGAAGTTTGATGAAGCTTGTCAGGATACATCGGAAGGATATCTGTTTAAACTGGAGAATCAGTTAAGCCAGCTTTCCAATGAGAAAATCATAGCAGTTCATGATTTTTCAGAGCAAATATTAGAAAAGATAAAGCACAATCATGAGGAAGTGGTATTCCTTTACAATATGCTTGGTGAAAAGGAAGAAGAGCTTAAGACCCTCATGAAAAATGCTGACAGACAGAAAAAAGTGCTGGAAGAGAATACCCACCAGCCTGTCAGGACAGAAAAAAGGGAAGAGCAGACAGAAAAGGCTGTTCAGGTAAGAGCTTCGTCAGCAAAGGAATCGAACGTACCAGACAATCTTGAGACAGGCAGCAATTCCAATCAGAAAATACTGGAACTGTACTCCAACGGATTTTCTATTGTTGATATCTCAAGAACTTTGGAAATCGGGCAGGGTGAAGTAAAACTTGTGGTTGATCTGTATAGAGAAAGCGTAAAACAACAGTAAAGAAACCTAGAGGAAAGGCTTTCAAAATAATAACGACATGTTCAGGAATATCAAATTGAGAGTCTGATATTCGCGAAAGGATTATATGAACTTAAAATATTATATAAGAGGAATAGGTGTCGGAATACTTTTTACAGCTGTTGTTATGTCTGTTGCATTTCATATATTTCCGAATCAAAAACTAACCGATGCACAAATTAAAGAGCGGGCAAAAGAACTCGGAATGGTTGAGAGTGAAGCAGCCGGATCGTTGGATGATCTGCTTACGACCCCAACTCCCACAAGCACCCAGGCGCCGACCGGGACCCAGACACCAACGGAAACCCCTACTCCTTCAGCTACACCGGCTTCTGACGATACTTCCAAGGAAGATGCTTCACAGAATACCAGTGATGCTGCAGGAACTGCAGATACAGGCAAAGCAGATAAATCCGATGCTTCCGATACCATCGAAATAAATATTACAAAAGGTATGACCTCAGAACAGGTATCAAAGCTTTTGAAAGAAAAAGGTATCATAGAAGACTCAGATGCTTTCAGTCAGTACTTAGTAATTAACAATTATACAAAAAGTATTAAAACAGGCAATTTTCAACTGAATGCTTATACTGCATATAAAGATATTGTGAATTTGATTATCGACAAATGAAAATGCCGGATTTTAACGGTATTTGGTTTCAATGGAAACCACAACAACAAAATTTGTCTAAGAATGACAAATAATATAAAAAATGCTTGCTAAAACATGAAATATGTATATAATATAATAAGTAATAGGTATTTATTACTATACGAATAAAAATAAAAAAATAATGCAAGATAAAGGCAAACCTGTCGAAAGGCAGGGACGCAAAGCCACGGGCCTAAAGCAGATGCAAAGGTAGCCGGGTTACCAGGTTTATGACTAGCCATGGCTTTCTTGGCTAGCTTTTTATTTTTATAGAAATATTTGTAAAAACCTTTGAAATTATAGCAGTGTAGTAATTTTCACACTTTTGATTAGCAATATCTTGTAGATGGCAAGTAATCTACAGGCAAGATTGCCGTATGCATGGGAGATTATATGATACATATTAAGATCAGAGATATCGCAGTAAGTCAGGGATACTATATTTCCGACCATATCAAGAATAAAAAAATTATTTCTGAAAAAGCACAGGGAAATGTTGTTGTTGAAGAAGTAGTGGATAAAAGTGGAAAATACAGCAGTATCAGGTATAATTGGCAAAATACGATTATGCTCTCTTTAGATGCAATACAGGAACTATTTTTTAAGACTGATTTATCCGGTGCCGATATGGATATGATTGTATTGTCCAGTCAATTACCGGAATATGTAACACCTGCTACCTCTGTGAAAATACACAATGCTATCGGCGGAAAAAAAGAATGTATCTGTTATGATGTTAATTCTAATGGCTGTGGTATGACACTTGCCTTTGATCAAATATCAAAATATATGTCAGTAAGCTCACACATAAAGAGGGCACTTCTGATAGGCTGTGATTATATTAATATGAATAAAAACAACCTGGGAGATGCAGCTTGTGCCGTCATTCTTGAAAAGACAGAAGATGAATGCGGAGTATGTGATGCTATAAGCCTTGTAAGAACAGAAGATAACGACGGTTATCAATTTCCTCATTGCGGCTTTTCTAATCTGTTTATGATTAAGGAAGGGGCAGACTTCAAGTTCACTTTTGCGGGAAAGAAAGCACATGCCATGGATGTTGTGGAGGAATCCATTTATGAGGTGCTCAGCCGCAACAACCTGGGAATAAATGATATTAATATGTTCTGTTTTTCTCAGAATAATAAAGAGGGACTGGAATGTATTCGGGAAAGATTATATATAGATGCGGTGAATAGTCCATATATCGGTGATATATACGGTGATACAGGTACCAGCAGCCCCTTTATTGCTCTTTGCGAGATGTGGGAGAATCAGCTGATAAAGCGGGGAGATTATTTTATTATCTGCGCTTTCGGAAGCGGTGCCCAGACTATAACCTTACTCTGTAAGTTTTAAATATAGAAGAGGCTGTAAGAAAATAATCAGACAGGATATAACATTTATAAGAACCGGGTATAGAGGATACGAAAATATTCTTACCCGGTTCTTCTTATTTATATTTGTAAATTCGACTCCTGCTTGATTTGACAGAGTTTTTGTGATACCATAAGGTTCGCATGGAGATATACGAAAGGACAGGAAAGCTTGTCCTTTTATGGAAAATCACAAAGGAGATGGCAGTATGGGATTAAATGAAACACCCTCTTCTGACAGAGTGCACATAGGCTTTTTCGGAAAGAGAAATGCAGGCAAATCAAGCCTTGTTAATAAAATCACAGGGCAGGAGCTATCGGTGGTGTCGGAATTTAAGGGTACTACCACAGATCCTGTTTATAAAGCAATGGAATTACTGCCAATGGGTCCGGTGATGATAATTGATACTCCGGGAATTGATGATGAAGGTTCCTTAGGAGAGCTTAGAATCAGAAAGACCAGACAGGTACTGAATAAAACAGACGTTGCTATTCTTATAGTTGATGCAACTGCCGGTATTGGTAATTCAGACGAAGAATTAATTACACTTTTCGGAGAAAAAAATATTCCTTATCTTATCGTATACAATAAAGTTGATTTATTGACGGAAGAAGGACATCCGAAGAAGGATAATGAAATATATGTAAGCGCAATTACAGGAAAAAATATAGAAGCACTGAAAGAAAAAATCGCAATTTTAGCTCCGGCAGAAGATAATAAACTTCGTATTGTTGGAGATATTATACACCCCTCTGACTTTATAGTCCTGGTCGTACCTATTGATAAGGCCGCACCTAAGGGCAGATTGATATTACCGCAGCAGCAGACAATAAGAGATATCCTGGAATCCGACGCGACAGCTATTGTTGTAAAGGAATATGAGTTAAAGGAAACCTTGGAGAATCTGGGAAAGAAGCCGAGTCTGGTCATAACGGACAGTCAGGTATTTGCCAAGGTATCGGCTGACACACCAAGGGATATACCCTTAACTTCCTTCTCTATTCTATTTGCAAGGTATAAAGGATTGCTTCAGGAAGCGGTAAAAGGAGTGGCAGCCCTGGAACATCTGTCAGATGGAGATACCATATTAATTTGCGAAGGCTGTACACATCACAGACAATGTGACGACATCGGTACCGTAAAGCTGCCAAGATGGATTAAGAATTATACGGGCAAGGAATTTCAGTTTGCTTTTACTTCCGGCGGACAGTTCCCGGAGGACTTAAGTCCTTATAAGCTTATTGTTCACTGCGGTGGCTGCATGCTAACGGAACGGGAAGTCAAATATCGTGAGAAATGCAGCGTAGACCAGCAGGTACCCATAACAAATTATGGTATTCTGATTGCTTATATGCAGGGAATATTAAAACGCAGTCTGGAGGTTTTCCCTGCTATACTGGAGGAACTGAATCAGGAAGATTAATCCC
>JAEXGM010000212.1 GCA_023450835.1 Bacillota bacterium
AGCCACAAGAACCTAAAGATTTCGGATATTGCTGCCAGGGTGGGAATATCTGCTGCCTCAACCTTTATACGGCAGTTTAAAAACTATACGGGATGTACGCCGGATCAGTACCGGCAGTTGAAATAAATAAATGCTGCGGAGTTGGAAATTGTGAATGTAGCGAGAGGTTCGTTAAGCATATAGTCAGCCAGGGCACGTCCGCAAAACTCAGTGAGTTTGTGGGCTAAAAGAACCACTGTTACAATGCGAAGAAACCCGGAAGGTGATGGAAATCTTTTGGGTTCTTTGCGCCATAAAACACATTAATAGTATCGTAAATTGTCAAAAAAGCTCCCCTAAAAAATGGCCTTTTTCCGTCCTAAGCAGTAGAGGATACTTTTCCTCGTTTGTACTTTGAAAGCTAGAGTACTTTGGATAAAATTGTGAAAACTCGAATTTTATTATTACTTGAAAAAGAAAAAGATTCGTGATACAATAATAAAAATGAAACGATTCAAATCTGGTGAAAATATGGCAACGATAAAAGATGTGGCAAGAGAAAGCAAATTGTCGGTAGGAACGGTTTCCAGGTATTTAAATGGAGAGCAGCTTAAGATTAATAATCAGGAAGCAATAGAAAAAGCAATAGAAAAATTAGGTTATGAAACAAATGCAATAGCACGGAGCATGAAGACAGGACGGACTATGACAATAGCAGTTGTAGTTCCTTTTCTTGCCAATATGTTTAGCATGCGTGTGATTGAAAGTATTGAACAAGAGCTTCAAAAAGAAAATTACAGTGTCATTATTACAGACTGCAGCGGTGATGCTATAAAGGAAATTAATCGGATTGAGTTTCTGAAAAGAAGACAAATTGATGGAATGATACTGATGCCCAGTGGAATTCGGGCTGAGAATATTAAAAAAAGTATCGGAAATATTCCGCTTGTTTTAGTTGACAGAATACTTGATGAACCTGTCTTTGATTCAGTTATTATTGATAATGAAAAGATGACCTGTGATTATGTCTGCCGGTTGCTGGAAACAGGAATCCGAAAAATAGGTATTATCGAAGGCCCCCAGTTTATTTCTACTGCTAGGCAGCGGAGTGCAGGATATGAGAAAGCTCTTCAAAAGTATGGAATTAAAAAAGAATACGTAGCAAATTGCACAGAGTATAGTTTTGCAGCAGGCTACCGTGGGATGAAGGAGCTACAAAAATTCGATTTAGAAGCTGTTTTTGCAAGTAATTATGAATTGTCAGTGGGCGTAATGAATGCCAATACACATGACAGCCTTAAAATACTTGGATTTGATACTTTTGAGATACCAGTTAAATTTCAGGATAATTATACCGGTATACAGCAGCCTGTTGAGGAAATCGGCAGTTTAGCTGCAAAATTATTATTGGATCGAATTCATGACACAGAAAAAGAAATTACTATAAAAATAATCTAATATTGACCAATAAAAAGGCTGGTTAATATTTCGCTATGACTAATTATTTGTTTTAACATAAAATTGAAACGTTTCAGTTTTATAAATATATTAAACTATAGGAGGAGATATATGTTAAAAAACACACCACCAATTCTGTCACCGGAGCTATTAAAGATATTATCGGAAATGGGCCATGGAGATGAAATCGTAATTGCAGATGCTAATTTTCCGTCCGCGAGGATAGCAAAGCGCCTTATCCGGGCAAGTGGGATTAATGGACCGGATATGCTGGAAGCCGTCTTAAAGGTTATTCCCTTAGACCAGTATGATGATCATAATTTTATTGTTATGGAAGTGTGCGAAGGGGATACCGTAGTTCCTGTCATATGGGACGAATACCAGGAAATTTTAAAAAAATATGAGCCGGAGTCACATATGGAGAAGCTGGAACGGTTTGATTATTATGAGCGGTCAGAAAAGGCATATGCGGTTATTGCAACAAACGAATATGCCCAATATGCAAATATTATCTTAAAAAAGGGGTGTATATTACCTGAAAAAGGCTGTATTTGAAAACAATAATTCAAAAAATGGAGGATAAAACATGATAGTAAAAGGAACATATTTTCAAAACAGTGAGGAAAATCCGCTGGTATACGGAGATGTGGAGATTATTAATCCACTTAGACAAAGACTTCGGGGAGAGGAAGAAAAAGAAGGAATTTTGGCTCAAAGTGTGCTGGTTGGATTTTGTGGAACAGACAATGAATTGATGAAAATGGGAAAGGAGGGTAAATTGTCCTCAAAATTTCCTAAGGGTCAGAACCGCTTAATCAATGGTCATGAAGGAATCGTATGGATTCCTTCCGAGAACCGCTTTGCCATTGTTTTGATTCGCGGCGGTGACAGCTATGATCCTACAAGATATACGGAAGAGGAGACTTATTTTGAATACGGCTGCGATCAGGCGGACGGACTTTTTTCTGACCAGAATTATTATAATCCGGATATGCTGCTTCCCATTCCGGAAGGGTATGTAAAGGATGGGAAGATAGCCTTGTCTTTTGCCAAGAAAATGGTCTTCCCGGATCCTTATGGATGTATGGTTTTTCAATTGGAACGTATGGAAGACTTAAGCAGTGCGCAGAACTTCAGGGTTGAAATGGCAAAACATAAATGTTCAGAGGAAGAGGCAAGAAATATAGCCAAAAGAAACATATTTAACAGGGTCGTAATTTTTGGACTCGGAACAACCGGAATGTTCATAGGAGACCTGATAAGGCAGAAATACCCCGAAGCGAATATCTTATTCGTAGCACGAAGTGAGGAAGCCAGTGATAAAATCCAATTTGCCAAAAAACAGGCGAAAGCGGAATACCTCCAAAATATTTATGAAAACGAAGAAGAATTAGCAACTGCTATCAAGAACAAGCTTGGAGGAACCGCAAGCCTGTTTATCGGTGTAAGCGGCAGTAATTTGGAGCATAAAATAGCGTTTCAATATGGCGTACTTGGCTGTAACGGCATTTACAACAGCTTTTCCTTAGGTCCAAAGGTTCAATTTGACACCATGCCCTTTGGATTTAAAAATCATTTAATTTTTGGCTCCATTAATTTCAGGCAGGACCACATGGAGAGCGCAATTAAATTGTTAGAGAAGAGCCATTATGATGAAATTGTTGAACTGATAGATAAAGAAGAATTTATCAGTAATCCCATGGAGGCTTACAGCAATAAAATATATGCCAAAACCGCACCAATGAAAACCGCCGTTATATGGAACCCGGATTATGTGGATCTGGACAGGTAATGTGAAGGCAAGACTAATTTGAAGTATGAAATAAAGCAGATAATAAAAATAGAAGCCATAGAATAGGAGAAATGAAGATGAAAGCAGTTTTAATTACGGAACCGTATAAAATAGCAGTAACCGACATACAGATGCCGGTCCCGAAAGCAGGGGAGGCCTTGCTAAAAATCAAGTATTGCGGTATTTGCGGAGCGGATGCTGCAAGTTATACCGGTAATCAGCCTTTTACAACCTATCCAAGAATACCGGGACATGAGTTCAGTGCTGAAATTGTTGACATACCGGCAAACGACAGAGGATTAAAGGCGGGAGATATCGTAACAGCCAATCCATACTTTAACTGCGGTGAGTGTTATTCCTGTAAGAGGGGCTTTGTCAATTGCTGTACGGATAATCAGACGATGGGAGTACAAAGAGATGGAAGTTTCTGTGAATATGTGGCTATGCCAATAGAGCGGATTTATCATGGAAAGGGATTAAATGCGAAGCAGCTGGCATTGATTGAACCCTTCTCCATTGGGTATCATGGCTTATCAAGAGCGGCAATCAAGCCTACGGATAAAGTACTGGTAATGGGTTCCGGCCCTATTGGCTTATTTGCCCTAATCAGTGCAAAGTTAAAGGGAGCGGAAGTATATGCGGCAGATGTCCTGGACGGCAGGCTGGAAAAGGCGAAAGAATTTGGTGCGGCTGGTGTAATTAATACAAAGAAGGAAGACCTGTTAACGGCAACCAAGAACATAACAAATGGAAACGGCTTTGATGTATGTGTTGAGGCCTGCGGATTATCTGTAACATTTCTTTCCTGCATAGATGCTGTTGCCTTTGCCGGAAGTATCATACTAATTGGTAATGGCAAGAAAGAAACTACCTTTAATCATTCTATTATATTGAAGAAGGAACTGAATATCTATGGAAGCCGTAATTCCTATGCTTCCGATTTTACGAGCCTGATTGACAGCGTGGCAGCGGGTAAGGTGGATGTATTGAAGATGGTAAGTGATATTTATCCCATGGAACGGGCGGATGAAGCCTTTAAAGCACTGGCGGATAATCAAGGCAATCTTATGAAAGTATTGATAGAAATGTAGGGAATCCTGCTACAGCAGGAGATTGGAGTTATATGATTATCGATGCCCATGTACATTTGTGGAAAGAGCAAAAAGGCCTCATAGACGGAAAACCGGTATATGGTATCGGAGGCGGTAAAAGTATGTTTGGTTCCAAGGTGATGCAGATGCTGCCGCCATATATGCAGGATGATTGCAACAGCGCAGAAAGATTAATCGCAAATATGGATTATGCGGGAGTAAACGCCTGCGTGGTTACCCAGGAATATATTGATGGCAATCAGGATGCTTATTTGACAGAGGTTAAGAAAGCTTATCCCCATCGAATCAAAATATGCAGTTTATACCAGGAGAACAAGGATTATTTGTCGGAGGATTTTGATGGCATCAAGATCTGCGCAGGCAGGCTTAGTAAGGTAAGTCTTGCAGAAACGCTGCCTGTGTTCCGGGCAGCAGAGAAAAACGGTAAGTTTATTTCTATTGATATGGCAGAAGGCGGTGTGCAGGTGCCGGAGCTTGAGGAGCTTATACGGCAGTGTCCGAAAGTGAAGATTGCCATCGGACATTTTGGCATGGTAACGGTGGGTGGCTGGGAGAAACAAATTGCACTTGCCAAATACCCGAATGTCTACATTGAAAGCGGTGGAATTACCTGGCTTTTTAACAGAGAGTTTTACCCTTATCCATCTGCGGTGGAAGCTATTTTGACCGCCCGGGATATCTGCGGTATGGATAAGCTGTTGTGGGGCAGCGATTATCCAAGAACAATGACAGCCATTACTTATAAAATGTCTTTTGATTTTATAATAAAGTCAGAACGTCTGACTGAAAAGGAAAAGGCCCTGTTTTTATGGGAAAATGCAGCGGCCTTTTATGGATTTGGACAATTAGAAGAACTGCCATGTATCAGGAATATGGTAGAATAATAAATCATTTTTGTGGCGGTAATGCAGACAAATCTGCGTTAGGCAAGGAGTATCAGAATGAATCAATTAAATAAAAAAATAACCAATGCGGTTGAGAGGCCTGTTAAGGTAGTACAGTTTGGCGAAGGGAATTTTTTAAGAGGTTTTGTTGACTATATGATTGATATAGCCAATGAAAAAACGGATTTTAATGGTAATGTTGTAATTTTAAAGGCTATTGAGTACGGTAATCTGGATTCCTTTAAAAAGCAGGATTGCCAGTATACCTTATCTCTTAGAGGGAAAGAGAACGGCAGGGCGGTGGTAGAAAACCGTATTATTACAGCAGTTGCCGATGCCGTAGGCATCTATGAAGAATACGAGAAATTCATGGAGCTGGCCAGGCTTGATTCGGTAAGATTTATTGTATCCAATACAACAGAAGCAGGTATTGCATATGATGCTTCGGATTCCTTTGAAGAAACACCCTCTAAAACCTATCCGGGGAAGCTGACCAAATTTATGTATGAAAGATTCCGCTATTATACCGGAAATGTCAGTAAAGGGCTTATTCTTATTCCGTGTGAATTAATTGAGGATAATGGAGGGACGCTTAAGGAGTGCGTTTTGAAGTATGCTGCGCTTTGGAATTTGGGTGAGGAATTTGAAAGCTGGATACAGAATGCCTGTATCTTTTGCTCCACTTTGGTAGATCGCATTGTTACCGGCTATCCGTCAGAGGAAGCGAAAACCCTGGAGCAGGAATTCGGTTATGAAGACAAGCTTTTGGATACCGGAGAGATCTTTGCATTATGGGTTATTGAAAGTGAAAAGGACATTAGTAAGGAATTACCGTTACGGGAAGCGGGGCTGCCGGTTATCTTTACGGAGGACCAAAAACCCTACAGAGAGAGAAAGGTACGGATTTTAAATGGCGCACATACGTCCTTTGTACTGGCTTCTTATCTGGCAGGCAACAATCTGGTATTAGAATCCATGGAAGATAAGACTATCCGAAGATTTATGGAAGATACAATCTATGAAGAAGTGATTCCGACACTCTCCTTACCGGAAGAGGACTGCCGGAAGTTTGCGAAAGATGTAATAGAGCGTTTTGAGAATCCCTTTGTAAAGCATCAATTGTTATCAATATCTTTAAATTCGGTCTCCAAATGGAAGTCCCGCTGTATGCCAAGCTTAATTAGATATGTGGATAAATTTCATAAAATCCCGGTTAATCTTACCTTCTCTATTGCTGCCCTGATGGCATTTTATTCTTCTAAGGAATATAGGGATGGCACTTTGATTGGTAATCGGATGGGGGAAGAGTATAAGATCATGGACGATGAAAAGGTACTTGCCTTCTTTCAAAATCATGTGGAGTTACCCGTTGAGGAATTTGTAAGTGCATTTTTGGGAAGGACAGAATTTTTCGGCAGAGATTTGACACGGGTAGATGGTTTGGTTCAATTGGTTTCTGAGTACCTTCAGGCAATCAGAGAAAAGGGAATGAGGAATGCTTTGGAAAATGTGCTGGTTAGGAGGTAAAGATGGAGCCGTTTATCCTGATAAATGAAAAAGATAATGTGGCAGTGGCGGTGCGGCTGCTTCAAAAAGGTGAAGTGCTTGCTATTAACGGCATTAAAATCATAACGGAAGAGGAGATTCCGGCAGGACATAAATTTGCAATAGGGATAATTCAGAAGGCGGAGGCTGTAATAAAATATGGATATCCCATTGGTTATGCAACGGAAAATATAATGCCCGGTTCCTGGGTCCATATCCACAATCTAAAAACAGGTTTAAGCGATTTACTGGACTACGCTTATCAGCCGATTGCGGTAGAGGAGGTCCAAAGTGAGGAAGCATATTTTGACGGCTACTTAAGGGATAATGGCAAGGTCGGAGTACGCAATGAAATTTTTATTATTCCGACAGTAGGTTGTGTAAACGATATTGCAGCAGCAATTGAAAGAAAGGCCCAGGTATACCTGGGCGGCAGTATTGATAGTATCAGTGCCTTCCGACACCCCTATGGGTGTTCCCAGATGAGCGAGGATCAGGAAAATACCAGAAAAATACTGGCGGATATCATCAATCATCCAAATGCAGGCGGTGTTTTAGTATTAGGTCTTGGCTGCGAGAATAGTGGTATCGATATCTTGAAAACCTATATAGGTGAGCAGGATAAGAAAAGAGTCAAATACCTGGTATGCCAGGAGGTTGAAGATGAGATGGAGGAAGCCCTTCAATTAATAAAAGAGCTGGCACAGTACGCAGGAACATTAAAACGTCAAAAGATCAGTGCAAAAGAATTAGTAATCGGTATGAAGTGCGGTGGTTCGGACGGATTCTCCGGTATAACAGCGAATCCGGTGGTAGGAGCATTCTCAGATTTGCTGATAGCAAGCGGGGGAACAACGATTTTGACGGAAGTACCGGAAATGTTCGGAGCGGAGACTATCTTAATGAATCGTTGTGCGGATAAAATATTATTTGAACAAACAGTGGACCTGATTAATAACTTTAAAGATTATTACAAAGCCCATGGACAATCCATCTATGAAAATCCATCTCCGGGCAATAAGGCAGGAGGAATCTCAACCTTAGAGGACAAGTCTCTTGGCTGTACACAAAAATCAGGAAACGCAGCCGTTAAAGGAGTATTTGAGTATGGAGAAGCAGTGAAAAATAAGGGACTGAATTTGTTAAGCGCGCCGGGCAATGATCTGGTAGCCGCTACTGCCCTTGCTGCCTCCGGAGCACAGATTATTTTATTCACCACCGGCCGTGGAACTCCCTTTGCGTCACCGGTTCCAACCGTGAAAATATCAAGTAATACAGGCCTTTATCAAAGAAAGAAAAATTGGATTGATTTTAACGCGGGCCAATTGCTGGAGGGAACTTCTTTAAAACAACTGTCTCAGGAGCTGTTTTCCTATGTTTTGGAGGTGGCTTCCGGTAAAAGTGTGAAATCAGAAGAAAACGGCTTTCATGATATGGCAATTTTTAAGCAAGGAGTAACTCTGTAGTTATTGGCTAAAACCAGCGGCTTGAATAAGCAGGCACTGAAATAACTAAAATAGAATAGAATAATTTTTGAAGGAGTCGTTTACTGCTAAAAGGCAGACGGCTCCTTTTTTGGTGCGTGTGTGAACAGCGAAGGTAGACCATGCCTGTCGGTGCAAGTTAGACCATGTTATGCCATGCTAATCGTATTAAGCTCATAAGACATGGAGCATAAGTTGTATTGCTGTAAGTGGTTACGGCGATATCTAAATATTGTACATATACATAAAAAATATCTATACGGAAATAGGAGTATTCCGTCGTATTGTATAAAATCCGTATATTCAATGAGTAAATATG
>JAEXGM010000182.1 GCA_023450835.1 Bacillota bacterium
AAAAAGGAGAAAGCTAGGTTGAAAAAACAAAAGACAGTTTTTTCAACTGCGGATTCAGGAATATCAAATCGAAGATTTGATATTCACGAAAGGGATAGGTTGAAAAAACAAAAGACAGTTTTTTCAACTATGGATTCAGGAATATCAAATCGAAGATTTGATATTCACGAAAGGGATAAAATGAAATTAAATAAATGGTCTAAAAATATTATAACAGTCGCAGCTTCCGCTGCCGCTCTATTCGTAATCACAGTTAATGTCAGTCCTGCCGCTGCAAATGCCATGGCAAATGTCCCCGCACTTGAGGGACTTGTGAAGGTCGTAACCTTTAGGGAATATACCTATAAGGATGACCATCACGAGGCTGATGTAAAGGTTCCCCAGGTAACAGGACTGGAAGATAAGAATCTGGAGAATCATTTGAATGAAAAATATCTGGAAGAAAACACAAAGTTATATAAGAATTTTATTAAAAATATCGGTACCGATAACCTGGACAAAGCCAATCTGGCTCTTTATACGGATTATAAAGTAATCCTGGATACGGACTCTCTTTTGGTAATGGCCAGTGACAAGACAGAGATTGCCGCTTCCGGCAGCGAAAGCGTGCACTATGATACCATTGATAAGAAGAATCAGCTGGTCCTAACCCTTTCAAGCCTTTTCAAAGATGACAGCTATATTGATGTTATCAGTAAGAATATCATCTCCCAGATGAAAGACCAGATGTCAAACCAGGATGAAGGAAAGATGTACTTCATTGCCGATGACACCCAGGACGGCTTTAAAACCATCGCTGCCGACCAGAATTTCTATATCAATAAAGATAATAAGCTGGTAATTTCCTTTAACGAGTATGACGTGGCGCCCGGCGTAATGGGTATTGTAGAGTTTGTAATTCCTACCGAAGCTATAAAGGACATTCTGGTAAGTGACTACTATGTAAAATAATTAAAAGGTAATAAACAAAACTGGAGATTAATCCCCCACAGGATTAATCTCCAATTCTTTGCCCTTATTTGCAGGGGCTTAAGGCAGGTAAAGAAACCTGACCATCTATCTATTTTGTATTGCAGGAGTTGTTCCATTCATTCGAATTTAATCTATTGTTCTTTTCTATTGCACTGATTTTATTGTTAGATTGGATTGGATTGAAAATCTTTGTTCAGTTCTTATATATCTGCTTAATAATCGTCTTAATCTATCCACTTGTTATGATTCTTGTTATGATTATTTAAAGTGGGTTATTTACCTTAATATACCTTCACTTCAGATAAATACTCTTTATCCTCTGACATTTCATTGGAATCCTTCTGATTCTTCAGCGTTCTTGCAGATATTGCTTTTAAAAATAAGAGTATGCCAACTACAAATAAGATTGCAATTGCCCCAACTCCCTTATTAATGCTTCCGGTCAACTGAGATATGATACTTACCAGTGCTGTTCCCATAAAAGAAGCACCTTTTCCGCAGATGTCCATAATCCCAAAGTATTCACCGGATTTCTCCCCCGGTATAATCTTTGCATAATAGGATCTGGACAAAGACTGAATTCCCCCCTGAAACATACCTACAAGTACGGCAAGTATCCAAAAGTGAAGCTGGCTGTTCATAAATACCGCAAATACCGTTATCCCAAGATAAGCTAAAATACATGCTGTTATCAGCTTATCCGGTGATATCTTTCCGGCAAGTCTGCCAAAAATAATACAGCAGGGAAAGGCTACGAACTGTGTCAGTAATAACGCCAGCAACAATCCTGTACTGTTAAGCCCGAGGGCTTTTCCGTAAGCAGTTGCCATATCAATAATTGTATAAACACCATCAATATAAAAGAAAAAGGCAAGCAGGAACCAGAAGATATTTTTTTCCTTACTAATATTTTTAACTGTTTTAAATAAACTTGCAAAACTGTCCGTTACAGCATGCTTTCTCTTTGGCACATGATTTACCTGCCGGTAATTCTTAAGAAAAGGAAGGGATGAGCCAACCCACCATAAAGCTACCACAAGAAAGGCTATCATCATGGATTGTTTCATAGAAAGGCCCAGTTTACTGCCGCCCATGACCAGGCCAAGGCAGGCAATAAAAGGGATACAGCTTCCGATATATCCCCAGGCAAAGCCCTGTGCTGATACCATATCCATTCTCTCCTCTGTCGTTACGTCCGGGAGTATGGAATCATAAAATATAAGACTGGCGGAATATGCAATCTTACCAAGTACGAAAACAATCAGGAAGACAAGCCAGGCACTGGCAAGTCCGAGGCTGATGCAGCATACCGCTCCTATAATAATGGAAGCCAGAAATATAGGCTTTTTCATTCCTTTTCCGTCTGAGATGGTTCCAAGCGCCGGTCCCATTAATGCTACCAGCAAGGTGGCAATGGATACCGCATATCCCCAGTATGCCAGATAACTTACAGACGAAAGCTTTTGCTGGCCGGCCAGATAATCAAAATATATCGGTATTATTGTAGATACCAGCAGAGTAAAAGCAGAGTTGCCCACATCGTATAATACCCAGTGCTTTTCTAATTTTGTAAGTTTAAACTTCATATGAAGACCTCCTCCTTTGCAAGTTCTGTATCTTTTGATCCAAAGGTAAGACGGTATCTTGCATCCAGCATAACTCCCTGCCAGATGGATTCTTCATAAATACTAATTAACCGAATAGACTCTCTCACCGCAGTAACATAAAGCCTTCTAAGCTTTTCCGTACTGTCTTCACAATTGAGGTTGGGTTTAAAGTTCACCATTAATCCGTGCATCTCTTTATAATTCCCCGTGACTGCAAGAATCCCTTTTATAAGCAGGCGTTTCCCCTTATGAGGCGCTATCAGCAATTTATTGAACTTGATCATGGATTCCAGTGCTTCTTTTACTTCTTCCTTGGTAATTCCGGGGAAAAACTCTGCAATAATTTCTGAATTTTTCTCAGAAGGAATAATATGATCCGTAAGGGACTTATGAATCGGCGCAAACCCATCTCTCACCATTAAATCCCTGTCGAATTCCACTTCAATCTCCGTATGGCTCACACCGCTTTTTTCAATCTTTTCATCAATATAGCCATGGCACTCACTATCCAGAACAAAATGACAGATAAAACCGTATACATAGGCTAAGTAAGCTCCGCTTCCGTATTTGTTGATAATTAATCTGCCGGCAAGCTCAAAGAAATTCTTTGTCGGTTCATCATGCATGCCAAATCCAGTCCGATTCACATAATTTGCAAAAAAAGGTTTGTAATAAAACAAAATGTCCGGCCCATGAAGGCCGATATTATACAGTTCTTTATTATTCTCTATAATTTCTTTTATCGAGGAGGGCAGTTCCTTCGCTACTTCCTGCCCTAATCTGTAATGTGCATAGGTTGATGGCATAACTTTAAAACCTCCTATCAGTTAAACTTAACTCCGTTACCGTCTGCTAAGTTAAACTTTATAGGAGGGATGTTAAATCTGCCATCGTCCTTATGATAAGTAAAGGTAAAAATTGTATCAATA
>JAEXGM010000214.1 GCA_023450835.1 Bacillota bacterium
TTATATTACGGTAGAACCTGGCGTAAGGATTTATGTGAATGACATTAATCCTCAGGGGGATAAACCCATCCTGTTTATGCACGGATGGCCTGCAAACCATCATTTATTCGAATATCAATATAATGAACTGATACAAAAAGGGTATCGGTGTATCGGCATGGATGTCAGAGGCTTCGGAAAATCTGATAAACCGGTATATGGGTACGATTACGATACCTCAGCAGATGATATCCGCTGTGTAATCGAGGCTCTGAAATTGTGCAATCTTACTTTGCTTGGACATTCTACAGCAGGTGCTGTGGCAATCCGCTATATGGCAAGACATAAAGGTTTCGGCGTATCAAAATTGGTTTTATGTGCAGCGGCAGCTCCCAGTCTTATTGAGAGACCGGATTTCCCATTTGGCCTGAAGGAAGATGATGTACTTCAGATAATCTATAACACATATCAGGACCGCCCTCAGATGTTAGAGGATTTTGGCAAGATGTTCTTCTATCAGCCTATTACGGAAGCTTTCTCCAGCTGGTTCTTCTCCCTGGGATTGGAAGCTGCAAGCTGGGCTACCGCTTATGTGGCATGTGCCTGGTTATATGAGACCTTATTTGAGGATATGAAGTGCATCAATGTTCCGACGCTTATCATGCACGGAATCCATGATCAAGTATGCAAATACCCCTTAGGAGTTGCGCAGCATAAAGGAATAAAGGGCTCCAAGCTTGTTACATTTGAAGATAGCGGACATGGGCTCTTTTATGATGAAAAAGATAAATTTAACTGTGAATTAATGAATTTTGTTGGATAGGGAAATTGGAATTAAACTGCTGTAAGCCTTTGACGGTAGACATCTTACAGCAGTTTTTTGTTTACTTACATAATCAATTTAAACCTGGCATAGATATAACTAACCATACATGGATGGTAAATATTTATGAGCGATGAAACACAGAATGCGGTAACGGATGAAGCTTATGCTGATTTAATTGTGGATTTAACCAGAATGGACCAGAAGGAACTGGATAATAGGGGCCTTTTCTTACAGAAAATAAACGAGCAGTTTGCAGTGATTCATATACCAACGGAGGAAATTACGCCGGATATAATGCAGACATACGGTTATTCTGCTATGCCAAAGTGTTATGGAATTACTACATACCGTAATGAAGTAATTGAATATTCTTATATAGTTCAAAAATTTGATCTGGAAGATATCAAGGGGAGCGGTATATTAATTGGCATTGTGGATACGGGGATAGATTATTTGAACCCTGTATTCAGAAATGCGGATGATACTACAAAAATCAGAGCTATTTGGGATCAGACCATAGATAACATCGGAAAGGAGCCGGTAGGATTTCTATATGGCTCAGAATATACGGCCGAAGATATAAACACAGCGATTCATGGACAAAATCCAGCGCAAGTGCTGCCTGGTATGGACAATGTGGGTGAAGGGACGGCTATGGCGGCCATTGCAGCCGGCAATCAATCAGAGTCTTCCGCATTTACAGGGGTTGCAATAAATGCGGAGCTGGTCGTGGTGAAACTTAAACCTGCAAAAAAATACTTAACAGAATTCTATGGTATTCCTGAGAAAGCGATATGTTATCAGCAGAATGATATTATGATGGGAATTAAGTATTTATTGCAGAAAGCAGAGCAGTTTAATATGCCGATTGTCATCGGTTTAGGACTAAGTTCTTCTCAGGGCGCTCATGATGGGAAGGATGTTATGAGCATGTATCTGGAAGAGTGCGGAAAGCACAGGAATGTCGGTATAGCAGTCGCCGTAGGAAATGAAGGAGATCAGGAATTACACTATTATGGATTAAAGCAGGCGGAAGAAAGCACCAGTATGGTTGAATTGAATGTCAGCAGCGGTAATCCTGGCTTTACAATGGAGCTGTGGACAGATATCCAAAGTACATTAAATGTTTCCGTTCTTTCACCGGAGGGGGATACCGTTTACACAATAGATTCTTCATTGCCGCCCAGCCATAATGCGGTAATTACATATGACGATATGACTTTGTATGCAGATTTGTTTATGAATGAGACCTATTCACAGAAGAAGCTGATACTGTTTCGGTTTAAGAATATCAAAGAAGGAATCTGGCGTTTCCGTTTAGAAGAACCAGGAGAACTGATTTCCTTCTGCCATATCTGGCTTCCGATAAGAAATTTTCTCTCAAATGATACCTACTTCATAAATTCAAATCAAAATACAACCATATCAGTACCGGGAAATGCAGACCAGGTAGTTACAGTGACCTCTTATGACGCAATTAGCAATACCCTTGCACCAAGTGCCGGAAGAGGCTATACCTCAGATAATAAGCCCAAACCCGATATCGCAGCACCAGGTGTCAATATAATTGTACCAATACTTGACGGTGGGTTCTATCCTCTTTCCGGCAGCGGATTGGCGGTGGCATTTACAGCGGGAATCATGGCTGCGATAATGGAAGGAAGTGCTATAATTAATGCGACACAGGACGTCAATACGCAGTTGTTAAGGCTGACTCTTACCTATCTTGCCAGGAGAAGCCCGGATTTAGAGTATCCCAATCCGGACTGGGGATATGGATATATTATATAAAGAAGTTAGAAGGTTGTATCAATTTAAGTTTAATAGGGGCAGTCCGGTTCTTCATGCCGGTTTAGACACTCAAGAATGGGAACCGGAGCTGCTCCGGCTGAACATAACAATAAAACTTGACTTAAATGATTGTAATTGAAAAAATCCTTGAAGTTACTTGCAAAAAACATGGAATTCGTACAGGATTTGGAGTAATATTTATATAATGGAAAATACAGGACAAGCATGACAGGGAAACATGGAATTGTTTAAAACATGTGCATATTATACAAAATGATAAGGAGAAATCAAAATGAATGACGAAATTATCTGTAGAGCTGATGAAATCATCGCACAAAATATTGGGGAGAAAACTTATTGTTCATTGTCACTTATTGACCTTGAGGGGTACCCGACGGTTTCAACTATTACGGCCTCAAAAGCCGATGGTATCAGGTGGCTGGCTTTTTGTACAGGCCTTGGCAGTGACAGGATTAAAAGGATAGCTCAGTGCAATAAGGCAAGTGTCTGTTTCAATTCTGATGAGTACAACATAACATTGGTGGGTGTTATTGAAGTTATAACGGACCCGGAAGTCAAGAAGGAAATGTGGTATAACGGACTTGCCAACCATTTCAGCGGACCACAGGACCCTAATTATTGTGTTTTATATTTTAGAACAGAACGCTATAATCTTCTGGTGGATTGGAAGGAAGCAAAGGGGAGATTGTAGAAAAGGGGAATGTGAATAAATATGATTAGTGTATGGCCGTTACTGATTGGCTTGATAATGGGAATAACAGTATATTCAGTCATAAAAGCAAGTAACAATAATGCGAAAGTTATAAAAGTGCTGACGTTTATAGGATTAGGTGCTGCTGTATTATTGGCTGTGTTTATATTGTTTCTTTTGTTAAGGCTATTTATTGTAGTGGCGGGTTCAATTCTTTCTGTTTATAGTTGATTTGAATAGAAGAGTAATGAGGAGAGATGCAGGAGTAAAAGAATGGATAAAAATGAAAAATGGCTGCAATGGGCTGTAGAATTGCAGAGTTTAGCGCAGGCAGGATTACATTATGCAAAGGATAAGTTTGATATAGAGCGTTATGAAAGAATAAAAGAAATTACAGCAGAAATGCTTAGTTACAAAACAGAGATACCTATTGATAAAATTAAAAATCTATTCTGTAGTGAGACGGGATATCAAACACCTAAATTAGACAGCCGTGCCGCTATATTTAATGATGATAAGATTCTGTTAGTAAAAGAGAATAATCATACATGGTCCTTACCAGGAGGATGGGTTGATGTTGATTTATCGGTAAAGGAAAATACCATTAAGGAAGTAAAGGAAGAATCCGGCCTGGATGTTACGGCGGACATGATTATAGCAGTTCAGGACAGGGAAAAACATAACTTACCGATATATGCCTATAAAGTATGTAAGATTTTTATTTTATGTACAGTAATAGGCGGAAGGTTTGAAGAGAATATTGAAACCATTGAAAGTAAATATTTTGGAGTTGATGAACTGCCGGCTCTGGCAACTGAAAAGAATAATGAAGAACAGATAAAATTGTGTTTTGAAGCTTATCATTCAAAAAGCTGGAAGACGCAGTTTGATTAAATAAGAAGTTGAAGTAAAGGGGTTTGATTAATAAGGAGTAACTATTGATACTACCGGAGAATATAATCCGGCCATTAAAGAAATGGGTAGGAAGATTTTTGGTGAACTTAAGTAAATAACACTACGTTGATAAAAGGAGGCAGCATGCGTAAGGAATCAGAAATGATGGAATTAATTATGAAAAAAGCCAGGGAAGATGATAGAATACGCGCTGTTGCAATGGATGGCTCAAGGGCAAATAAAAATGCTGTCCATGACCAATATAGTGACTTCGATATTGTATATTTTGTAACCGATGTACGTGAATTTACGAAAGACAAAAGCTGGGTGAATTACTTTGGAGAAATACTTATTGTTCAGTGCCCAATGGATTGGTATTCTCATCCCTATGATTATTCCGGTAATGATGCTTTCACATATCTGATTCAATTTGCAGACGGCAACCGTATTGACCTTTCTCTGGTCGATATACGGAACATAGAAAAGGAAAGAAAGAATAATGAGCCAAGAATTATATTACTCAATAAAGACAATTTTACAGAATTGCGATTAATAGAGAAGGAAGATGCATTCTTTATACAGCCGCCATCTAAGATGGAATTCTATAATACCGCCAATGAATTTCGGTGGTTGTCTATATACATATCCAAGGGATTATGCCGGGAAGAATTCTATTATGCTAAATACAGCTTTGACGTCCTTATTATGAAAATGTTTATGAAGATGTTAAATTGGACAATAGGACTACGAAATGATTTCAAAGTAACCACCGGAGGGTATAACAAATATTTAAAGCGGTTTCTTTCGGAAGCAGATATGGAACGCGTACAGGGTATTTTCCCGGATGGAAGGTATGAAAATATTTGGGATAAGCTTTTTCTTATGTATGATTACTTTCATGAACTGGAATCGGAGGCAGCGGAGTACTTTCATTTTGCATATGACAAAGAGGAAGAGGAAGGGAAAAGAGTCAGAGAATTCCTGTTAAAGAGGAAATATAAACTTTTAGAATAAAGCATGGACTAAAAATTACAATTTATATCTTGAAATTTTACTCTATTTTTTTTCATAAAGCCGTTATATGCTTATATTAGAATAAATAGAGGAGGTAGATATGCTTTTTGATGATTTTCACAAAGGTATTAATATAGGAGGCTGGCTTTCACAATATGAATTTGTCCTTGATCAGCCGTTTACTGATACGGAATTTAATGTTCATTTAGATTCCTTTATAACAGAGGCTGATTTAAAGCAAATAGCGAGCTGGGGGTTCGACCATGTGAGGCTTCCCCTTAGCGGTTACTTTCTTTTCGACAGGGAGACCCTTCAGCTTAATAAGAAGCCTTTATACTATATCGACCAATGTATTTCATGGTGTAAGAATAACAATCTGAATTTAATACTGGATCTTCATGACTTATGGGGAAATGTTTATGGGGCTATGGATACACCCATGCCTTTGCTGACAGATTCCATATTACAAAGTTACTTCTTTGGCTTTTGGGAGCGGTTGGCAGAGCATTGTAAAGAGGTTACCGGAATTCAGCTTATGTTTGAATTATTTAATGAAGTATCTGACGCTTCAGGATATCTCTGGGGACGTATGTATAAAGAAGTCATTAAACGAATCCGAAAGATTGACAGTGAGCGTCTGATTTTAGTAGGAAGTAACTGCCAGAACAGTGTTGCATACCTTACGCAGCTGGACTTAGCGGCGGACCCATTTGTCGTTTACAACTTTCACTATTATGATCCTCAGGTATTTACTCACCAGAAAGCACATTTCTCGGAAGATTTGAGTAAATATAACCGCACAGTAACTTACCCCGGTGATATCTCTGATTTTGTACAATTTTTAAAGGAGAATCCGGAATACCAGATGAAATATTCCCTGGTAGGGGAAGAAACAAAGAATGACAAGGCTTTAATGGATAGACTGTTAAAAAATGCGGTAGACTTTGTTCAATATTCAGGCTGCCAATTATATTGCGGTGAATTCGGGGTTATTGATAGTGCTCCGCCGGAAGAGGCCGTTAAATGGATAAAGGATTTCCTGTCAGTGCTTGAAATAAACCGTATTGGACATGCTATGTGGAACTACAAGGCTCTGGATTTTGGTTTAATTGACCGGCAGGGAGATGTCGTTTCCGAGTTCCTGCTAAATGCTATTATAGAAATCAACGAGATATATTCCAGATAATTCTCTCCCCTGTATGACAGAAAGCATATACTGTTGTACAGGGGATTCTTTAATTTAAGAACATAATTCTTATAAGCTATAGTATCTTATACTTTCACAAAACACGCAGAAAAAATCAATCTATAACAGATATAAAAACAGGGTGTAAGAGGAAAGTTTTTTTAATTTAATAGTTAATAAGAGCTTGATATAGGAAGATTACTATAAAATTCTGGAAAATCACCAATATATGGATTATAATAGTATCTGGTGAAAAATGTAACGGAGACAGGTAGATTAAGTTATTGATAATTGATTTGGAGGTGCGTAATGGGAAATATAGGATTTGGATTGTTGTTTTTGGTATTATCTCTTTTTTTATATTTTATTTCTCCAATATACAAGAAGAATATATTAGGCTACAAATCAATGCAGCAGGGAATTCATAAGGATATCTGGAAATGGTCTAATAAATGTTTTGGTTTATTAGCTATGATTGGCTCTGTAATTTACCTTGCAGTGTCAATTACATTTAAGGTTTTAGATATTACTGATTATAATGCACTGTTAAATCAATGCGGCACATTTTATATCTTTCTAAGTATACTTGCCACAGAAGTGTATACTTTTATATGTTCACAGAAAAACAAAAAAATAGAGGAATAGGATAAATATTTTTACAGACAGGAGAAGGAGATATGGGCTGGCCAACACATATTGTAGCAGCGGGAGGATATGTATTTGATAAAAGCGGGAATATTCTTATAGTAAAAACACATAATAGGGGATGGGATTGTACCGGTGGACAAATCGAATCAGGCGAGAGTCTGGAAGAGGGAGTACTGCGGGAAATTCTTGAAGAAAGTGGGGTAAGGGCTTCTGTCAGATGTCTTTGCGGTATATATTCCAATGTGGGTATAAATACGTATTACGATGGGATTACACCTGTCCCTACGAAAGTGATATTTGACTTTATTTGTAATTATGAGGGCGGAAATCTAACGCCATCGGATGAAACAAGTGATGTTATATGGGTCTCAAAAGAGAAAGTTTTAGATTATATTACTGCTCCTGCTCCGCGGCTAAGATTTCAGAAAGTACTGGACTTTAATGAAAAAGTTCATTATTGTTCCTATGTAACTCAACCGGAGTTTAAGGTATTATCATCAAGGTATCTATAAGTTTCCTGAGGTATATTGCTAACTTCTTACAAGAATGAATTGAAATAAATTACATAATAAAGTATGATTATGTATGAGCGAGGCCAGGGGCAACTGAGATGATAGTTACCCTTTCTATAATTGTGCGATAAAACATAACTCGGCATCATAAGCTTAAGGTGTATGAAAATATGACAGAAGAAGCCACAATTTATTCATACACTTCTTACGTGGCGGTACCGCAAAGAAGCGGTAGACGAGAGAGAAGCATGGATTATATTAATGAAGTATTGGACATGGTAATACGTAAGAACCCTGCCGAATATGAATTTCACCAGGCAGTAAAAGAAGTATTAGAATCACTGCGTCCTGTTGTTGAAGCGAATGAAGAGAACTACCGCAGAGAAGCATTATTGGAACGGCTGGTTGAACCTGACCGCCAGATTAGCTTTAAGGTACCCTGGGTAGATGATAAAGGATATGTGCAGGTAAATACCGGTTATCGCATACAGTTTAACAATGCAATTGGGCCGTATAAAGGAGGCCTGAGATTACATCCGTCAGTCAATCGGGGAATCATTAAGTTCCTTGGATTTGAACAGACATTTAAGAATTCCCTCACCGGACTTCCTATTGGCGGTGCCAAGGGAGGATCAGACTTTGACCCTAAAGGAAAATCAGACAGGGAAGTATTAGCCTTTTGTAAGAGCTTTATGACAGAACTTTATAAGTACATCGGCGCAGATACAGACGTACCTGCCGGAGATACGGGAACCGGTGCAAGAGAGATTGGCTACTTATATGGACAGTATAAGAAAATAAGAGGCACCTATGAAGGGGTACTTACCGGAAAAGGTCTTACCTATGGAGGCTCTCTTGTCAGAAAAGAAGCTACCGGCTATGGACTGGTATACCTTACGGAAGAAATGTTAAAGGCCCACGGTCATACCCTGGCAGAGAAAACAGTTGCAGTATCAGGTTCCGGAAATGTGGCGATTTATGCGGTAGAAAAGGCCGCTGAATTAGGCGCGAGAGTGGTAACTGTCAGCGATTCCAATGGATGGATATATGATGAAGCAGGAATTGATATCGAAGCTTTAAAAGAGATTAAGGAAGTAAGAAGAGAAAGACTGACAGAATATCTTAAATACCGTCCCGGTGCAGTATATACCGAAGGCCGCGGTGTTTGGAACATAAAATGTGACATTGCTCTTCCCTGTGCTACCCAGAATGAATTGCTATTAGAGGATGCAAAGGCTCTGGTAGAGAATGGCTGTATAGCAGTTGCAGAAGGAGCCAATATGCCCACAGACCTTGATGCAACAAAATATCTACAGGAGAACGGAGTCCTGTTTGCTCCCGGAAAGGCAGCAAATGCCGGAGGTGTCGCAACTTCTGCATTGGAAATGTCACAAAACAGTGAAAGATTAAGCTGGAGCTTTGAAGAAGTTGATGAGAAGTTAAAACATATTATGAAAAATATATTTCATAATATGTCCAATGCTGCCAGAGAATATAAAGCAGAAGGAAATTATGTACTTGGAGCTAATATAGCCGGCTTCTTAAAGGTTGCCGATGCCATGATAGCACAGGGTATCTGGTAAGAGGAGAGCCTTCTGTGATAGATAGACCCGAGCACTATAAGTTTTCATTAACATTATGAACACTTATAGTGCTTTTTTCTTTTAATGGAAGAAGGAAAACTTTATACTTATCAGCCTTTTAAATATTATATGAGAGTTTTTATAGTAAGATGGATATATATAGATTATAATAGTTAGGAAACAAAATGAATTTATTGTATACCATGAGGTGAACAAATGGATGAGCTGCGTAAAAAATTAAGTAAACATAAGAATATTGTATTTGCTGTTTTACTGGGGTACATTGCTTTTAATGGATGTTTT
>JAEXGM010000221.1 GCA_023450835.1 Bacillota bacterium
AGGGGATCATTTAAGAAAGCTTTCACTGCCAATGAATAATCACAAGTCAAGGCGGCTTTCAGTACTGTTTCATGGTTTTCCAGATGCGGCGTTACCAGCTTTAATATCTTCTCAGGCAATTCCCCCGCAATAATCGGGCGGATGGAATCCCGTTCAAACACTGCATTGGTTTCGACAATATCATCGGACTTAAGGTTTAGAATCTGCCGGCTCTTATTGGGAATATTAACATTGCTGATAACTCTTTCCAGTCCGCATAATGCCTTAATTAAAATGATTCCTTCTTCACCTGAGGGGTTTAATTCCATTTTCTCCCCTTCTGCCAATCTCTTACTTCTGGCAAGACGATTCTGCAGATCTTCTTTCCTCCAGGCTACTGTTGTTAAAGCAAAGCCCCATTCCTTAACGGTTTCCGGATCTTTTAAGTATTCCTCCCCGGGCATGAATTCCGCTAAATGGCGGTCACCGGCTGCGGCAATCATACCATATTTACGAAACAGGTCGAATTTTACTCTGTGATTACAGCTAAACATACTATTGGCCCAGTTATTGTCATTTTCATGATAACCTTCTTCAAAATGACCATCTATGTACTCACGGTATACCGGAAAGAGGTCAATTCCCTGATAGGAGGCCTGGTCAAACCAGGTAAAATGGTTGATGCCAAGCACGTTAACATATATTTCTTCCCGCTTAACATCCTTTATTCCCAGAGAATCTTCCGTAATATTCTTTAAAAGTTTCTGCGTGCCAAAAACTTCGTGACAGCATCCAAAAGCCTTAATTTCAGGGAATACATGATAGAGAGTTTTTATACAGAGTGACATGGGATTCGTATAATTGATGACCCAGGCTTTCGGAGCATAAACTTTTATCGCTTCTGCAATTTCTGCAAACATGGGAATTGTACGAAGTGCACGGATAATCCCTCCCGGGCCGGCCGTATCTCCTACCGACTGATAGATACCAAGGCGTTCCGGAAGATGGACATCGCTTTCCATTTCATCAAAGGTACCGGGTAAAATTGAGATAACAACAAAGTCCGCTCCCGTTAAGGCTCCTTTAAGGTCGGAAGCTACCGTATACTTCCATTTTCCGCTGGCTTCTTCTCTGTCATACAGCCCGTTTCCGATAATCTGATTGTTTATGGCTGCTTTTTTATCCAGGTCATACAGACAGATAGCTCCGCCTAAATCCGGTTCCTGTGCCAGGTCCGTCATAAAGGTCCAGGCCCAGCCCCTGGAACCGCCGCCAATATAAGATATTTTTAAATCTTTTATTTGCCTATTCTGATATTTCATTCTATTATCCCTTTCTTTTTAAGTACTTTTAACCTCTCTTTTAATAGACATTATAATATAATATGATATAATAATCTTATAAAATATTGTGTATTTTTTAAAATTATCAAACTATATTTACTTATTCTTATATATCTTATATATCGAGGGAAAGAGTAACTTTGAGCAGGCACATCAGGAAGGACATGGTTATTTATATGAAAGAAATCATTTTTGAAGAAGATATGGACGGAATTTATATAAACAGAGTTATCCGTGATTATGAATATAACATGCTTTCCAAGCATGTGCATAATAACGAATATGAAATCTATTATCTTTTAGAAGGTGAACGCAATTATTTTATTGAAGACCGGACATACCTTGTAAAGAAAGGAAGTCTAGTTCTCATTAATAAGGGACAGATTCATAAGACCGGCGTCGCCGGCGGCAAATCTTATCATGACCGCATTTTAATTGAATTAAAAATAGAACCCTTTCAAACTTTCATGCAGACTACCTGCGGCATCTCTCTTTCCGAATTCTTCGCCTCCAACTGCGGCATAATAAAACTCGACAGCAACGGACAGCACTATGTAAAATCACTGCTTCTGGGGATTACGGAGGAATTGCACCAGAAGCAGCCTCACTATGATACAATGGCAATGATGAAACTAAACTCATTGCTGGTATTTGCTCTGAGGAACAATCTGAAAGAGACTCCCGGAGAGGTTTCGGATATTGCCATAACAGCTAAACATAAAAAGGTCAGTGAAGTGGCTTCCTATATCACCTCCCATTCGACGGAAGTAAAATCCCTGGAAGATATTGCCGGTCGGTTTTATATCAATAAATGCTATCTGAGCCGTATCTTTAAAGAAGTGACCGGCTTTACGGTAAGTGAATATATCAATAATAACCGTATCCAAAAGGCCAGACAACTGCTGCTGGATACTAACTTAAGCATAACGGAAATCGCCGCATCCCTGGGATATGAAAGCATTACTTACTTTGAAAAAGTATTCTCTAATTTTACGGAAACCTCTCCTCTTAAGTACCGCAAGCAATGCCGGGAATAATCAATGCACGGCGGATAAAGCAATTTCTGATAAGTCATATTATCATAAGGTCACTCCCTGTTTGAAAATGGCCAAATCATGATATCCCGCAATTTCCGACTTCACCTTGCTGCCGGAAGCCACTGTAAGTACAAAGTCAAACAATTCACTGCCCATCTCACCGGCTGGACTCCCTTTCAACATCTTTCCGGCATTAAAATCAATCCAGCCTGTCTTTTTCTGATACAGCTGTGTGTTACTGGATATCTTGACCGTAGGTACCGGAGAAGCAAAAGGCGTTCCTCTGCCTGTAGTGAAAAGTATAATCTGGGCGCCGGCTGCCGCAAGAGCCGTAGCGGCAACCAGATCATTTCCCGGCGCACTTAGCAGATTCAATCCGTAGGTCCGGACACCTTCCCCATATCCGATGACGCCTCTTACGGGAGCACTTCCTGATTTCTGTGTGCAGCCCAGGGATTTATCTTCAAGAGTAGTAATTCCTCCCTGCTTATTTCCGGGTGAAGGATTCTCATAAATCGTTTGATTATGTGATTTATAGTAATTTTTAAAATCATTGATCAAATCTACTGTCTTAGAAAAAAGTTCTTCATTTTCACAACGGTTCATGAGAATTGTCTCCGCACCAAACATCTCCGGAACTTCTGTCAGAATTGTCGTTCCTCCCTTGGAAATAAGAATATCTGAAAATCTGCCTACGGTGGGATTGGCGGTAATTCCTGACAGTCCATCTGAGCCGCCGCATTTTAAGCCAACAATTAATTCTTTCGCATTGATTTTTTTCCTCTCAAAAACCCCGGCGTAATCAATGAGTTCCTGAATTAATTTTAGCCCTTCCTCTATTTCATCCTCACATTCCTGAGCGATGAGAAATTTTACCCTGTCGGGATTATAATCCCCGATATATTTTTTTAAAGTATCTATATTGGTATTTTCACAGCCAAGACCAAGTACCAGTACACCGCCCGCATTGGGATGATTAATCAGGCTGGCTAGAATTTTTCTTGTATTTTCCTGGTCCTCTCCCATTTGGGAACAGCCATATGGGTGCTCAAAGGCAATAATCTCTTCAACGCTGCCCTTTATATCCTTCTGGGCTTTTTTTTCAATGGCGGTACCTATGTTATTCACGCAGCCGACAGTTGGGATAATCCAGATTTCATTTCTTACCCCTGTCTTACCATTTTCCCTGCGGTACCCCATAAAATAAGCTTCCTGACCGGCTTCTGGATGTGATTCTTCCCGTGAGGCAATATTTTCAGGGTTGTAGGAATACTCTAATATATCACCAAGGCCTGTTTTCACATTATGGACATGGACCCAGGAGCCAGGAGTAATTTCCTGTGTTGCAGCGCCTATTCTGCTTCCGTATTTTATGATATCTCCTCCTGCAGGGATAACTGTAAGGGCAAGCTTATGTCCCTGGGGGATATCCTCCTTCAGAATTATCTCACATTCGCCTGCCCGTATTGCCGTTCCTGAATATAAAGGCCTTAAAGCCACTGCCACATTATCCTTCTCATGTATTTGAATAATATCCTGCATAATAACCCCTTTCGTGAATATCAAATCTTTAATTTGATATTCCTGAATCCGCAGTTAAAAAACATTTTTTTCAACCTGACCGACATTTGACCGTGAGGCCACTGGGTGTCGGATGTGAAATATTCTTCATTTCACACTAACCTCTTTCCAATTTTTGTTTCTCCCAGGTACTTGTGTAATTATGTCTTTTAATAATTCACACTATTTCCTTCTACCCCAGCATTTCAAGAGCTTTTCTCATGCCATGGGTTCGTATCCAGCCAAGGTCTCTAATTACCTCATTGCACAAATCCGGGACTTCCGTTAAATCCCACCCATGGAAAGAAGAATTGCTTAAATACTCTCTTACCAATTGTTCCAAAGGCAGGCCGTTTGCTCTGTAAAAGAACTCCAAAACTTCTCTGTCATCCCTGATAGCGTAGGTTTCCCCGTTTCTATTGCCTAAAGCGCAGTCTTCTTTCAATTCACTGCTGCCGTAAAAACTGATTAAAGTGGCAATGGAAAATACCAAATGCTCCGGCAGTTTAGATTTTAGTTCCACATATTTAAGTAAACTTGGCAGACAGCGGGCTCTCCATTTTGACACCGAATTTAATGCTATTGACAGCAATTCATGTTTAATAAAGGGATTTTCAAATCTTTCGATTACCGAATCAGCAAAATCAATTAATTCTTCTTTCGGAAGCGTAAGGGTGGGTATCACCTCTTCAAAAATCACGGACTTCATAAATTTTCTGATGGTTTCATCCTGCATGGATTCCAGGACATAATCATTGCCTGCCAAATAAGAAGCTAAAACAAACGAGGTATGTGCGCCGTTTAAAATACGTACCTTTCTCTGTTTATAAGGTGCCTGGTTATCCGTAAAGATTACGGGAAGTCCGGCTTCAGGAAGAGGCAGTTCCTTGCTGATATCCTTGTCGCTTTCTATTACCCACAGGCCGAAGGGCTCTGCCGTAACCAGCAGATTATCCTGATACCCAAACTGCTTCCACAAACCTTCTGCCTCCTCCTTGGGATACCCGGTAACAATCCGGTCAACTAAAGTGGAGCAGAATACACACGCTTCCCGGAGCCACTTTACAAACCCTTCTCCAAGTCCCCACAGCTTTGCATATTTCAATACATATTCCTTTAATACGATACCATTATCATCAATCAGCTCCACCGGCAGAATGATTAATCCCTTGTCTGCCGCCCCCGAAAATGCAGCATACCTTTCATATAGGAATTTAGTCAGTTTTGCCGGATATGTCCTGGGAGGTTTCGCGTCATAGCT
>JAEXGM010000237.1 GCA_023450835.1 Bacillota bacterium
TTAGCTCTGCTCATATTATATTTTAAACTTGACACTGTAAAGATTAGCTGATAGAATCTTTACAGTGTCAAGTTTAAAAGAAAGGAGCTGAAAAGCATTGGCTGATAAACCATATCATCATGGTAATTTACGTACGGTATTGATTGAAGCCGGTATTGATATTCTGAATAAGGAAGGACTAAAGGGGTTTTCTCTGCGCAAGGTGGCAGCAAAGTGTGGTGTCAGTCATACCGCGCCTTACAGCCATTTTAAAGATATAGATGCCCTTATGATGGCTATGAGTGAACACGTAACCAATCAGTTTCTGGAGTCACTAAGCCTTTCCGTTAACGGAAAAGAGAATGATGAGGATGCCGTTCTTTTCATTGGTCAGGCATATATTAAATTTTTTCAGGAACATCCTCAGTATTTCCAATTCCTTTACTACCATTCAGGAATGAATATCAATCTTGATAAGGAAGACGCTGACGATTACTCTACTTTTGCTTTGTTTCGTAGGACTGCTTACAAAAAGTTTGAAGAAAAGGGCTTTCCGGAGGAATCCTTTCCTGAAAGGCTGGCTTCCCTCTGGTCAATCGTTCATGGTATCGTTGCTTTGCTGACCAATCCTAATATCCAGTACTCCGGGGACTGGCAGCAGGTTTTTAAAAATATTATTCAGTAGAAAAGGAGCGTTTTTATGAGATTGCTGGTTCATGATTTAACACCGCAGGAATTCCAGTCCCTCGGTCTGGAATTAAATCAGGATGTAACCGTCATTTCCGATGACGGCACTATTAAGCCCTGTATCGGCTGCTTCGGATGCTGGGTTAAAACTCCCGGCGTATGTGTGATAAATGATAAGTATCAGAATATGGGACAATTACTGTCAAAGTGTGAGGAGTACATAATTGTCAGCAAATGCTGCTATGGAAGCTACAGCCCCTTTATAAAAAATATTTTGGACAGAAGCATTTCCTATATGCTTCCCTATTTTAACGATATTGACGGTGAAACTCATCATAAGCAAAGGTATGATAACCTCTTCTCTCTATCCGTGCTTTTCTATGGCGATGATGTAACCGAGCCTGAAAAAGAAACCGCAAGAGAATTAGTAGCTGCTAACAGTGTGAATTATAACCGCATTAAGTACAGCGTTATTTTTTATGATAATACGCTTTCACTAAAGGAGGGCTTACAATGAAGATTGCAATGATAGACGGAAGTCCCAAATATACGGTCAGCAATTCCTCAAGACTTCTTGGAAAGCTGGAGCCGATGATTCATGACAATAACGAAATCGTGCACTATCACCTTGCCACAAAACCTTTTACAGAGGAACAGTATCTGGAGCTTTGCCGCATGGATATTCTTATTTTTTCCTTTCCCCTGTATGTTGACGGAATTCCCTCACACCTTTTGCGCATGCTCGTTAAGCTGGAAGACTTTATGAAAGCTGACCGCCAGAAGCCAGTTACCGTTTATGCTATTATTAATAACGGCTTCTATGAAGGGAAACAGAATCATATAGCTGTTCGAATCCTTGAAAATTGGTGTTTAAAAAGCGGAATTACCTTTGGCCAGGGTATCGGAATGGGGGCCGGCGAAATGATGGATTCTGTCGGCAATGTCCCCCTTGGTCACGGACCGCTAAAAAATCTCGGTGCTGCTTATCAAAGCCTTTCAGATTCTATAAGGTCACGTGCCTCCGGCAAGCCAATCTATCTAAGCCCTAATTTTCCAAAGTTTGCATGGAAATTCAGTGCAATACACTTCTTTTGGAATGCAAATGCAAGGAAAAATGGCTTAAAGAAAAAAGATATCTTAAGGCAATTATAGTTGAAGATAGATAGATGAAGAAAGAATTGTTTATCTAAAAGCAAAGCGCAAGAATACTAAGAATACCCTGTACCAGGCAGCTATAAAGCCATTGCTATCTGGTACAGGGTATTCTTATCTTTATCTATTTTCATCAATATGCAGCTTCTGCATACAGATGGGATAATCTTTTAACTGTTCACACGAACTCCAGCCTTACTCTCTGCCGAATTCAGAAAGTCTGAGCTCTTTGTTACGGTCAAGCACAGTCTGGATACTCCAGTTGTGTACAAAGAGAAGCAGCGGATTTCCCTTTAAATCTTTCACCTTCTTGGTATCGGAGGTTACATTTAATTTGCTGGCATCCAGTCCCTTGTTTTCAATCCAGCGGATATACTCGTAAGCCAGAGGTTCCAGACGGATTTCTACTCCATACTCGGATTCCAGGCGGAATTTTAATACGTCGAACTGAAGTACGCCCACTACGCCTACAATGATTTCCTCCATTCCGGTATTGTACTCCTGGAATATCTGAATAGCTCCTTCCTGGGCTATCTGGGTAACGCCTTTCAGGAACTGCTTTCGCTTCATAGTATCTACCTGTCTGACCTTTGCAAAATGCTCCGGTGAGAAGGTAGGAATTCCTTCGTATTGGAATTTCTTATCGGATAAACAAAGGGTATCACCGATAGAAAAGATACCTGGGTCAAATACACCGATAATATCCCCTGCATAAGCTTCCTCAATAATCTTTCTCTCCTGCGCCATTAACTGCTGGGGCTGGGATAGTCTAATCTTCTTACCACCCTGCACATGGTTTACTTCCATACCGGCTTCGAACTTGCCGGAGCAGATTCTCATAAAAGCAATTCTGTCTCTATGGGCTTTGTTCATATTGGCCTGAATCTTAAATACAAACGCGGAAAAATCGTTTTCAACAGGGTCTACATTGCCTTCGGAAGACTTTCTGGAAAGGGGAGTAGTAGTCATATTTAAGAAATGCTCCAAAAATGTCTTTACGCCAAAGTTTGTCAGGGCAGAACCAAAGAAAACCGGTGTTAATCTTCCCTGCCTTACTTCCTCTAAGTCGAATTCACTTCCGGCACCTTCTAAAAGCTCAATTTCATCATTTAAAATACTGTGGTTTTCTCTTCCGATAAGGGTATCCAGACTTTCATCCCCTAAATTCACCTCTACGGTATCCACTTCCTTTTGTCCGCTGTTTGCGGCAAAGAAGCGCAGGATATGCTTGGTCTCTCTGTCATAAACACCTTTAAAGTTCTTACCGGAGCCGATGGGCCAGTTAACGGGACAGGTCTTAATTCCAAGCACCGTCTCAATATCGTCCAGTAATTCAAAGGTATCCTTTGCTTCACGGTCCATCTTATTGATGAAGGTAAAGATAGGAATTCCTCTCATAACGCATACTTTGAACAGCTTCTTGGTCTGATTCTCAACACCCTTTGAAGCATCGATTACCATGACCGCAGAATCCGCTGCCATCAGGGTACGGTAAGTATCCTCCGAGAAGTCCTGATGTCCCGGAGTATCCAATATATTAATGCAATAATCCCCATAGTTAAACTGCATAACAGACGAGGTTACAGAGATACCACGCTGCTTCTCTATTTCCATCCAGTCGGATACCGCATGTCTGTCTGTCTTCTTTCCCTTTACAGACCCGGCAAGATTGATAGCTCCTCCATACAGCAGAAGTTTTTCTGTCAGTGTAGTTTTACCCGCATCGGGGTGGGATATAATAGCAAAGGTTCGTCTTTTATTTATTTCCTTGGTATAGTCTTCCAAAACAATTCCTCCAACATTCCTCTATACAATGTGCTTTGTCAAAACTACTTAATCATATAATACATTTCCATTCCTTGTCAAGGTGATTATTCACATATTAACGGCAAAACCATGAAAACGACCGCCCTCTCCCAGACAAGGGGAAACGGCGGTCCTCTTCATCAAAATATCACACAGAATCCTGCTTTTCCTTTAAAACGCCGGGCAAAATCTCAAAAAACATATCCATCTCTCCTCGAAATTCTCTAAGCCCCAGACACGTCATGCCTATTTTCTTCATTACTGTTACAGAACCGGTATTCTCTGGATTCGCCATTCCGTATATTCTTACAATGTTTGTATGTTGAAATGCTGCGTGTATAACTGCTTTCCCTGCTTCAGCAGCATATCCTTTATTCCAGAACCTCACACCGAACTGCCATTCAATTTCCGGCTGGTTGGGCAGATACGGATTTAATCCTGTTAATCCTATCAATTCACCTGTTTCTTTTAATACAACCGCACCATGAAAACAATCAAGTAATAATATCCCTCTATTGATATTATACTGGATGTATTCCATCACTCTCTCTTTCGTCCATGGAGTATCGCCTGTGTAAAAATGTACCCGCTGATTTGACATTATGTTATATAATTCGTCCGCAAATTCCGGTGTCCAGGTTTTTATAAATAAACGTCCGGTTTCCAATATTGTTTCACTCATTCCGTTACCTCCGCTAAAGTTCATTACGAACTCTTTTTCGGTGACGGATTATAAAGTCTTACCAAATTCATATGGCCGAATGAATTCGGCAGTTTATAAAGCAATCACCTCATAATTTTTTACTGTTATTTTAACGCTCATCTAAACTCCTCCTTTCATTCTTATTAACCAATAATATTATATTACAAAATACTCCATCTAAGTCAAGATAAATTCTATGCTTACCATTTATACGCGCTTTTCAGGAAATCAATCTCTTCTCGGTGCCCTGTAAGATCCTTAGGGGTTTCTAAAATAAAGACCAGATTCTTTAATGCAGGATGATTTATAATCCCCTTTGTGGCTTCAGACCCCATATTCCCCAAACCAATTCCTGCATGTCTGTCTTTATGAAGTCCCAGACCATCCAGACTGTCATTAAGATGAAAGGCTTTTAGTTTCTGAAGTCCTATTACCCTGTCAAATTCCTCTACTACTTTATCAAGTTCTTCTACCACATCATAACCGGCATTCCATAGATGGCAGGCATCCATGCATACTCCAAGTTTATCCTTTAAACGTACTCTCTCAAGTACTGCCTGTATTTCTTCAAAGCGCCGGCCCATCTCTGTGCCCTTTCCGGCCATGGTTTCAAGCAGCACCGTTGTATGCATGTCCTCAAACAGCACTTGATTTAGCATGTCCGCAATCTGTTCAATGGCTAGCTCTTCCTCCTGGCCCAGCCTGCTGCCGGGGTGAAAATTATAGAAACTTCCCGGGAAATACTCCATTCTTTCAAGGTCTTCTGCAAACATTCTCGCAGCCAGTTCCCTTAGATGGCTGTCCGGAGAGCAGGCATTTAAGGTATAGGGTGCATGAGCCATGATTGTTGTAAAATCATTCTCCTTCATCAGCTCCCTGAATTTGGACATATCGTTATAATCTGCTGCTTTTGCTTTGGCTCCTCTTGGATTACGTGCGAAGAACTGCAGGGTATTGGCCCCTATGAAAAGGGCATCTTTTCCCATTCTTTCATAACCTTTTGCAACTGATAGATGTGCTCCTATTTTCAACATTTTCTTATCTGCTTTCTTTCATAATTTTTTGAATTATTATCGTCTGTTCCTTTTTTGCTATATCACTAATTTTTGTATTCAATAAATATTTTTATTACGATTAATAATTTTATTGCTTATACTTTTGTTTATCCTTTTATTTATACTTTTGCTTATACTTTTGCTTATATTTTTTGCTTATACTTTTATTTATACTTTTGCTTATACTTTTGCTTATAATATTCTTTACCACTAAAGTATCTGCATTTCTATCAACTCTAGACATTTTCATTTATATATGGAAGTATATCCTGCTTTCCCCCAATATTATCAAAAGAAGCTTCACATCTCCTCTTTACACAACTTTTAAAAGATAAGAAAACACTACCTGTTAAATGCTGTTCAAGTGAAAATATGAAGCTTCCTTTTCTGCTCTATTGGAAGCATGTCAGGCTGTCATTGCTTTTTATGCCTGCTGCTCTGTTACTTCAATCTTTCTGATTTCTTTGGTTCTGATTTCTTTGCAGATATCATTTACAAAGGTATCCAGATTCTTCTGTCCTTCATCTCCAAGGTAACGGCTTCTTACGGATACAAGGCCTTCCTCTTCTTCCTTCTGTCCTACTACTAACAGATAGGGAACACGGTCAAGTCTGGCTTCACGAATCTTATAACCGATTTTTTCTGCACGTTCATCAACACTGCAACGCACTCCGTTCTCTTTTAACTCGGCTTCTACCTTCTTAGCGTAGCCATGATATTTCTCGGAAATAGGAAGCACTCTTACCTGCTCGGAACACAACCAGGTAGGGAACTGTCCTGCATACTTTTCAATCAGCCAGGCAAGGGTTCTCTCATAGCATCCCAAGCTGGTTCTGTGAATAATATAAGGGCGTTTCTTATCGCCGTTCTGGTCAATATAATACATATCGAACTGCTCTGCAATAATGGCATCCCACTGAATGGTAATCATCGTATCTTCTTTACCGTATACATTCTTTGCCTGGATATCGACCTTAGGGCCATAGAAAGCAGCTTCTCCTTCTGCTTCGGTAAAAGGAATCTCTAAATCGGTCAGAACTTTACGGATTCTTCCCTGTGTCTCTTCCCAGATTGCTTCCGTACCAATGTATTTCTCTTTATTATTCGGATCCCATTTGGAGAGGCGGTAAGTTACATCTTCCTCTAAACCAAGAGTCTTTAAGCAGTATCTTGCAAGATCAAGGCAGCCCTTGAATTCTTCATCCATCTGATCGGGTCTTACAATCAAATGTCCTTCGGAAATAGTAAACTGGCGGACACGGGTAAGTCCGTGCATCTCACCGGAATCCTCGTTACGGAACAAAGTAGAAGTTTCACCATAACGCAGAGGCAGGTCACGATAGGATCTCTGTGCGGACTTATATACATAGTATTGGAAAGGACAGGTCATAGGACGAAGTGCGTACACTTCTTTGTCTTTTTCTTCATCTCCTAATACAAACATACCTTCTTTATAGTGATCCCAGTGTCCGGATATCTTGTATAAATCACTCTTAGCCATAAAAGGAGTCTTTGTTCTTACATAACCCCTCTTCTCTTCTTCGTCCTCAATCCATCTTTGCAGGGTCTGCATGATCTTTACGCCGTTTGGCATGATAAGAGGAAGTCCCTGTCCGATTACGTCAACAGTGGTGAAAAGTTCCATCTCACGGCCAAGTTTATTGTGGTCACGTCTCTTGATATCTTCCAGATGCTCCAGATATGCCTCCAAATCAGCATTCTTTGAGTAAGCTGTTCCATATACACGTGTTAACATCTTGTTTTTCTCAGAACCTCTCCAATAAGCTCCTGAGGAGGAAATTAATTTAATTGCCTTAATTCCCTTAGTGCTCATTAAATGGGGTCCGGCACAAAGGTCAGTAAATTCTCCCTGGCTGTAAAAAGAGAGTTCTTCACCTTCCGGTAAATCTTTAATCAGCTCAACCTTATAAGGCTCTCCCTTTTCTTCCATGAAGCGGATTGCTTCTTCTCTTGGAAGTGTAAAGCGTTTAATCTCCGCACCTTCTTTGATGATTTTCTTCATTTCCTTCTCCAGCGCATCCAGAGCTGCTCTGTCAAAAGGCTCTACATCAAAGTCATAGTAGAATCCGGTGTCAATGGAAGGTCCGATTGCAAGCTTAGCATTTGGATAAAGGCGTTTTACTGCCTCTGCCAGCACATGGGAAGTAGTATGTCTGTAAGCTGCCTTGCCGCCTTCATCCTCAAAGGTCAGGATACTTAAGTGGCTGTCTTTGTCTACCACCGTTCTAAGGTCTACCACCTTGCCGTCAAGTTCCGCAGCACAGGCTACTCTTGCCAGACCTTCACTAATGTCCTTTGCAATGTCTATAATTGCCATCTGGCTTTCGTATTCTTTTACTGAACCATCTTTTAATATAATCTTCATATTAACTCTCCTATCTGTGCCTGGCAGACTGTTCACAATCAGGCAGACTCTTTACAGTCAAGCAGACTGTTCACAGTCAGGCAGACTCTTTACAGTCAGGCAGACTGTTCACAGTCTGCAGTGCACATAAAATTATAAATTTTCTTCTAAGTTCTCCTGTATAAAAGCATCAAAAAAGCTCATCACTTCCGACTGCTTCAAACAGTACGAAAGGGACGAGCATATATCTCGCGGTTCCACCCTCATTGGATTAAAAATTCCCACTTCATTTGATGATAACGGTATCTGCCGGGCTGGATTGGAGCCACTCAGAGGTAGTCTTCGGATGCTGCCTGGCAGGATACTCTCAGCATATCATATCCTTCTCTGTATCATTTCACATCTTACTCGTCTCTTCACTGTTTTTTCTAGAATAAAATAATTCTACTTGATAAACCTCATTATAGCATTCCAAACTTTTTTGTCAAGTGGAATTTTAAGGCGTTGCAGGATACAAGGCACCTGCCGGGTATTAAGACACCTGCCGTAAATCAGAACAGATAATTGATTTTTTTATTTTCCTGATAATCTGTCTGTTCTGAGTGAACTCTGCTTTCCAATACCTTTATATACACTGCTTCAACGCTCTTTCCGAAAGCTTCCGTTGAGAATTTCTGCATGAGTTTTCTGGCATTCTCGCCATAAGGAGTATCCGTATCCGTAAAGAGCACCTTATCCAGACCGCTTATCACTTCTTCTTCCCTGTTGAACTTATAGCCGTTTACACCAGTTATTAAGATGTCATTTAAGCAATCATCTTCTTTTGCTACCACAGGAAGTCCTGCCGCCATAGCTTCAATATAAGTCAGACCCTGGGTCTCACTATTGGAAGCACTTACGAACACATCTCCTAACTGATAGTAAAGGCCTATCTGGTCCCAGGGTTTTGAGCCCGCAAAGATTATCTTATCCTCTAATTTCAGCACTTTTGATCTGGTCCTTAGTTCTTCCATCTCCGGACCGCTTCCTACTATCAGGAACTTTACATCTTTTCTTTCTTTCATGTAAGTGCTCATCGCATTTAAGACTTCTATAATATTTTTCTCCCTGGAAACCCTGCCTATATAAAGAACAACTTTTTCATCCTTTTGAATACCATACTCTTCTTTTATGCGGCTGATATCTTCTTCACGGTAAAGAGCCGGATCAAATTTTTTTAAATCCACACCGGTGGGTATAACGGAAATGTCCCTGTGGACGGAATATTTCTGAAGCAGTTCCTTTACCTTTTCCGTCGGCACGATAACATGAGCCACCGTATTGCAGCAGACTTTGGTAAAAATTCTTACAAAGGCTTTCGCCCTGCTGTCAAGAGTCTTTATATGTGTCAGGTAGTGGGTATAATCTTCATATATCGTATGGTAAGTGTGTATCATCGGAATTCTAAGTTCCTTTGCCATGATCCGTCCGAATATCCCCAAAGAAAACTCCGTATGGGTATGGATGATATCCAGATTCAGCTTCTTAATCGTTCCGGCCAGTTTCGGCTGATAAAACATTCCGATACGCCTTTCTGTTATCAGTATAAAGGGAAGGCTTGGCACACGAAAAACATTGTACTCATATTCCGGAGCTCCCGGAGTCGTAGTTGTAAATACATAGACGGTGTGTCCCAAAGCTTCCAGTTCTTTTTTTAGAATATATACTGAGTTGGCAACCCCATTGATTTCAGGGTAATAAGTTTCTGTAAATAACCCGATATTCACACCTGCCACTCTCCTTTTTTGCAAAGTTCCCTCTAAAGGGGTGAACCACTTGAACCCTTACAAGGTTCCAATCAATTTGTCTTTCTCCACTATGTGATGAACCAGCCAGTCATTCAGAAAATCCAGAATATCCAGCAGTACTTCTGTTTGATTATGATCTATACTTTCAAAGTCAATACTATTGATTTTTTCAATAAATTCTTCATGAGCAGTTTTTTGAGAAAGATATCTTTTATAGCCGATACTTAACATGTAGGCTTCTTCGTCTGCAAAATGCTGCTTGGTATATTCCTTTAGCTTTAGAATAATCGCTACAATATCATCAAATTTATCCGGTACAAAATCATTTTTTACCAATTCGTAAGCTTCATTTGCAATACGGAATAACTCCTCATGCTCATTGTCTATTGTATCTACTCCAATATAATATTCAGGCTTCATTTCATACATATCCGTACCTCCCTAAATAAACCATACATACAGTGACAAAAATCTATAGTGTTCCGATTAATTTATCCTTTTCCAGTATATGATGAACCAGCCAGTCACTTAAAAATGCCATAATATCTACCAGGGTTTCCGTCTGATTATGGTCCATACTGTCAAAATCGATACCATTGACTTTCTCCAGAAAATCCTCATGTTCTGTCTTATGGGACAAGAATTTTTTATGTCCGATGCTTAGCATATAAGCTTCTTCATCTGCGAAATGCTGTACGGCATATTCCTTTAACTGAACAATGATTGCAACAATGTTATCAAACTTATCTGCTACGAATTCCTGTCTTAACAGTTCATAAGCTTCATCTGCAATACGGAATAACTCTGCATGCTGCTTATCAATCGCCTCTATCCCAATGTAATACTCCGGTTTCATCTCGTACATATCATGCTCTCCTTTGCTCTTTTGTATTCAGTATTTCTTCAGCCTTCCATCCGGCGTTATTTTCTCAGATCAGTCAAGGATTACCGGAATGGATTTTTTTAATTTCAGACTGTCTGCAGTGACCATACAATTCATAGCCATTATTTTTACACCTTGCCTGCCAGCCTCTCTTAATGCCTCTCCGAATTCTTTGTGGGTTCTGTCATTTGGCTTAAAACACTTCACCTTCTCCATCTGTATAACGAACATTATGTAGGCATCGTACCCATCCTGTATGCATTTGCACAACTCATGGATATGTTTAACGCCCCTTTCAGTTGGGGCATCCGGGAAATATACACTTCCTTCCTCTTCCAACGTTACTCCTTTTACTTCCATAAATGCTTTTCGTTCAGGTGTTTCCATATAGAAATCAAATCTGGAATTCCCATACACCTGCTCCGGCTTTATTCTTACATTCCCCTTATACAGATTTCCTTCCAGCAGCCATTCATGAACTACTTTATTGGGCGCCTGAGAGTCCATATTGATGAGATGAGAGCCTTTTTGTACAGCTATCAGAGAGTATTTGGTACTGCGGTTCGGGTTAAGGGCTTCCTCCAGGTAGACAGTAACTCCCGGAATCAGAAGTTCCTTGCACCGCCCTGTATTCTTGACATGGCACTTTTCGGTAGTGCCATCGATTATGACATATGCGACAAAACGATTGGGCCGGGAGACAAATATCCCTTCCTTTATCCTGCAATAATTCATTGTAACCTCTATCTTCCATGCATCCCAAATTGAACTTTGAGTATGCAATACATTCAAACTGCGTGTCCTTTATTATAGCATTTCTGTAATTTCTCGGCAATATCTATTTTAATTAGTAAATTTTACTTTTCTTTTATACGAACTTGGCTTATAATGGTGATTGAAAATGTCAGATTTCTCTCACTATGTGTATAAATTTAATAAGCTTATGCATATACTGTTAAACGAAAGGAAGTATGTCAATATGAAGAAATTCGGTAAATTTTTATTCGGTACTGTCTCCATCGCTACATTGGCCTGCGGTGCTTATTATCTGTACAAAAACGTTCTAAATAAGGATTCCGCAGATGACTTCGATGATTTTGAAGATGATTTCGAGGACTTCGAACTCCAGGACGATGCACCTGCCGCTGATAAAAAAGAGACCAGAGAATATGTCTCAATCAATATTACTTCCGGAGAATCCGAAAGCACCGAGCAAGAAAAAGAAGAAACAGGTACGGAAAAATAAAGAAAAAGAAAAGGAATTTAAACCTAGGTTAATTCCTTTTCTTTTTTATTTCACACATTTAATTTTCTTTTTAACTTTACTTCTCCGGCATTTCATATGCGGTATTATTACTCATTCAGAAAATTTCCTATTTCTTTCAGCAGTCCATCCCCATTATCAATCGTATAAGTAATTGTTCCATCCTGTGTCCGTGTATCGGTTACACTTATTATATTATCTGTATAGAATTCAAAGGTAATAGTCTTTTCTGTCTTATCTGTTATCACAAAACGATAGGCAGTATCTCCGGTGGATTGGGTATCAGAAACGGTTGCTGTGTAGTTGTCCAGTAAAGCATACAGTTTTGAAACACTGTCTGCGCTCTTTTCCTCCTTTTTCCTTTCATCAGTGCTTTCTGCGGCAAAGGACTTAATGTCCTCTGCTTTAATTGCATACCGCTGTGAAAGAGTTAATGCTGCGGTGGTAAGCAGACTTTGCTGAGTATCCGTATGGGTACCGTCTGAAGCAGCACTGGGGTCCTGCTGTGCTCCCATGCTTTTGCTGGTGTCACTCTTGCTGGTGTCACTGCTGTTATCGCTTCCCCCTGCATTGCTGCTATCCTCAGCAGCTGCCATCTTCGTCTGGGCATTATCCTGAACAGCGGAATCGGCGGCAAGCGGGGATTCTGTATCAGGGACTGTCTGCATCTCAATATTTATCTTTTCATTGGTAGCAGTTCCGGTATCCAGCTTATCGAAATTCATATTGTTCTCATATGCCCATACCGCAGTTACCAGCAAAAGGACTGCTGCCGCAGCACCCACAAAACGTCTTGCAGGATATCTTTTTCTGACCTTTTCTGTAATGGATTCCTGTGTTTCTGCGACAGTATCATCCATTTCTTTTATCTTTAGAAGTGTTCTTTGAATCAGGTCTTCTGATACCGTAAGCGAATCCAGTTCAAAAGCCGCATTCAAATGTCTCTTTAATTCCATATCATCCCTGTCAGGTGAAGGATTTGTGCCAGTTATATTTTTTCCCATTGTCATATCCTCCCTTCAAGGCTAAGCTTTAACTTCTCTTTTGCTCTGGAAAGCCGGCTTTTGGCCGTCCCCTCCGCAATTCCTAAAAGCTTGGCTGTTTCCGTAACCGTCATGTCCTGAAAATACACACATAACAGTACATCCTTGTATTTCTGAGGCAGCCTTGTCACTGCGTCTCTCACCATTCGGTTCTCGTCTTCCTGTTCTACCGCACCATACTCATCTTTTCCTGCCAGTGTATTTTCATGTACCTCTGTGAATCCGGTTACTTTCTGGTTCCAGGCACTCTTTAGATAGTCCTTGCAGGCGTTGATGGTGATGCGTATAATCCAGGTCTTTATACTGCTTTCACCCTGAAAAGTGTGAAGCTTTTGGTTTACTTTTATGAATACCTCCTGAAAAATATCTTCTGCCAGATGATCATCTTTTACATACATGTATGCGGTCCGCAAAACATCGTTACCGTATTTTCTCATCAAGGCTTCGAGGTCGTAAACCTCCTGGTTTTCCTGGTACATTTTAAGTATCCCCCTAATATACGATGATAGAATTCCTCTGCCCAATCCAGACAGTCTTCGTATACTATCATAGATTAGACGAAATAAATCGTATTATAGTTCCCCGATTTATTTATATTAATCCAAAACTTTTTAACCCGTGGTAAATTCCATCTTCTCTGATGGATAATGTCTTGTATTTTGCTGCCTTTAGTACTTGCGGATAGCTGTTTCCCATGGCTATCCCGTATTGGACGTAGGACAACATCTCCATATCATTTGTACTGTCTCCAAAAGCATAGGTATCTTCTCTCTCAAGCTTCAAATTCTCTAAGAGTATCTGTATTCCCGTTGACTTATCATAACCTTTTGGTGTCATTTCAAAATTACCGTCTATATGATAAATCAGATGATATTTCTCTTCCAGTCTGCCTGCTGCTATATCTAACAGGCTGTCCGCCGCCGGAAAGCACGTAAGTTTATTTATGATATAATTGCCGTTACTAATGGCTTTCAAACCGCCTTTTGTATATCTTTTCGAAAATTCTGTAATGCGCTGATATTCTTCTGAGATATCTTCGGCTTCTATATAAATATTTTCCGGTCCCTCAAGGATAAATCGAATACCGCATTCTCTGAGGATTGCTATAATCTCATCCCCCTCTTTCGGACCCATCACCTTATTGTGAATTACATTCCCCTGATATTCCACATAGGTACCGGCTCCTGCTACAATTCCGGAAAAGCCCATTTCCATCAGATAATCGGGAACCATGATTCTTGCTCTTCCTGTACAGATTATCGGAATATGACCGTTTTTTAGCAGTTCTTTTATTGCCTTTTTCGTAAGCTCCGTAACACCTAATTCCGAATCGTGCAGAGTACCGTCTATATCAAAAAATACTATCTTCTGATCCATTTTGTCCACATCCTCCTGGTTGCCCCTATGCTGTCTGCAGTTATCTTTCTATTCTATGCAGCGTCTTAACCTAACAGCCATGCCCTTTCCAACGCACCTCAAGATTGTGCCGAGGATTTCCCAGATACAATCTTGTGTATGGATTATGACTTTCAATAAATCATACTAACCTGTTATTACGCCAATATCTGCGCCGCATTCTGTGTCAGTTTGTAAAGTCCTGCATATACGCCGTCCTGTTCCAGCAGCTGTGTATGTGTGCCGCGCTCTGCAATTCCTTCCTCCGTAAGAACTATGATATTCCCTGCGTTCCGTATGGTGGAAAGCCTGTGGGCGATTACAAAGGTAGTTCTGTTCTTGGCAAGCTTCTCTAAGGATTCCTGCACGATTTTCTCGCTTTCATTGTCAAGGGCCGAGGTTGCCTCATCAAAGATAAGTACGGGAGGGTTCTTAAGAAATACTCTCGCGATACTGATGCGCTGTTTTTGCCCTCCGGACAACTTCACACCTCTCTGTCCGATATAGGTGTTATAACCATCCGGCAATTCCATAATAAAGTCATGGGCATTGGCGTTTTTAGCAGCTTCAATGATTTCTTCATCCGTCGCTTCCAGATTGCCGTAACGGATATTATCCATTACATTACCGGCAAAAAGATATACCTCCTGCTGTACGATACCGATATTTTTACGCAGGGAACGGAGTTTGATATCTCTGATGTCTTTTCCATCCAGCAGGATTTCGCCTTCTGCCACCTCATAGAATCTTGGGATAAGGCTGCAAAGGGTCGTCTTTCCTACCCCGGAAGGCCCAACCAGCGCTACATACTCACCGGAGCCTACCTTCAGGTCAATATTTTTAAATACCTCTGACTTTGTTTCGTTATAACGAAAGGAAACATTTTTAAACTCAATATCTCCTTTTACTTCTTTCAGGCCCACTGCCTCTTTCTTATCCACGATGTCCGGCTGTATATCCATAATTTCCATGAAACGGTCAAAACCCGTAATGCCGTTCTGGAACTGTTCCGTAAAGTTTATGAGCTTTCTTACCGGTTCAATAATATTATTAATGTAGAGCAAGAAGGTCAAAAGGTCGGAAAGGGCGATAATGTCCTTGGCAATAAAGACCGACCCGCCTACAATAACCGCAATATTAATAAAGGTCGTACACATACCAAGGCCGGAATGGAAAGTTGCCATCTGCCAATAGCTGTCCCTTTTGCTTTCCACGAATCTCATATTTCCGTCGTGGAACTTATCTATTTCACGTTTTTCATTGGCAAAGGACTTTACCACACGGATACCTGACAGGTTATCTTCTATCTGTGCATTAATTTCCGATATTCTGTCCCTGTTACGGCGGAATGCCCGGTTCATCTTATGCTGCATATGGTAGGCAAAAGTGAACATGATGGGAATAAAGGCAAATACAATTAACGTAATCGGAAGATTAATTTGGATCAAGATAACAAAAGCTCCTACGAATTTGATGATGGATATGACGATATCCTCCGGGCCATGATGGCAGAGCTCTGTAATATCAAATAAATCATTGGTAATTCTGGACATCAGCTGTCCGGTCTTCTGGTTATCATAGAAATTAAAAGAGAGCTTCTGATAATGTTCAAAGATGTCATTTCGCATATCATATTCCATCTTGGCTCCCATCACGTGGCCCTGATAGGCAATATAGAAGTTTGATACAAATTCAAGCAATGCCAGTCCTATCATCACAAAGGCAAGCTTTATAATAGTGGCGAACACCTGGGATATATCATACTTTCCCAGCAGGTCATTGGTTATGTACCTTACGATCAGAGGATATACAAGGGATATGGCTGCTGCCATAAGTGCAAAAAACATATCGGAAAAAAACAGTGCTTTATAGGGTTTATAGTAAGATATAAATTTCTTTGCTCTGGAACTCATTTTATTACCTGTGCCTTTCCATTGATTTAACTATTATAATCATAATAAAAGCCCGACCCATTGGCAACACCTAATTTTAGAAAGTGCTAATTGGTCGGGCTTTAATCTGTTATTTAATGTATTATTGAGATAATTTCTTAGCCATGTCGTACAGATACTGGTCAATATCTTTTTTCATTGCCAGTGCTTCTTCGATATCATAATCCACAAATTTACCGTCTCTGTAACCTACTACACGGTTGCTGGCACCTTTGCAGAGTAAATCGACTGCAATAGAACCCATTGCGGATGCGTACATTCTGTCCATACAGGTAGGGCTGCCGCCACGCTGGATGTGTCCGATAATCGTTGCTCTGGTTTCAATTCCCGTAGCAGCTTCGATTCTCTTCGCCATTCCATAGGAATCGCCAATACCTTCTGCATTTACTATGATATGGTGCTTTTTGCCTAACTTCTTTCTTTGTACAATACTATCTATAATTCTCTGCTCATTGTGGTCATATCTTTCAGGAATCAGAATATCTTCCGCCCCGTTGGCAATACCGCACCATAAAGCAATATATCCGGCATTTCTACCCATAACTTCTATGATACTGCATCTTTCATGAGAGGTAGAGGTATCTCTTACCTTATCAATAGCCTCCATAGCAGTATTTACTGCCGTATCAAAACCGATGGTATAATCGGTGCAGGCAATATCAAGGTCAATCGTTCCCGGAAGTCCGATGGTATTAATTCCTCTGGCAGCGAGCTTTTCTGCTCCCTGGAAAGAACCGTCTCCGCCGATTACTACTACTCCGTCAATGCCATGTTTTCTGCAGATATCCGCACCCTTATCCTGACCCTCTGAAGTCATAAATTCCTTACTTCTTGCAGTATAGAGTACAGTACCTCCGCGCTGTATAATATCGGATACGCTCTTTCCATCCATGTCTACGATATCTTCTTCTAATAGACCGCTGAAGCCTCTGCGTATACCTTTTACATTTAATCCGCTCGCCAAAGCAGTTCTGACAACCGCTCTGATGGCTGCGTTCATACCAGGGGCATCTCCGCCGCTTGTAAGTACTCCTATTGTTTTTATTTCATTTGCCATATCGTCCACCTCCAAGAAACTTCAATCTGTTTTATTTTACCCCTTTTTTCTTGCTTTTTCAATACTCTTTTCTACTACTTTGATATTATCCTGCCCATATGTTTCGCATAGTTTCGCAAGTAATACATCTTCTGCCTTAATACTTTTGGATTTTGGAAGCTGTTTTATGGCTTTTTCACATTCCAGATAGATACATACCTGATCTTTACCATCAAATTGGCTTAAAATCCCATATAGTCTTTGTTCATCTTGTACAAAACTATCTTTATCTTTATACTTAATCCATACTTCCCTTGGGTTGTCTGCAAAAGGTATAATTTCCTGGCAAATAAGCTTGGCAGCCTTTTCTTCTTCTACGGCTATTTTACCTTTTACCAGTATTTTATTATCCTCGTAAATATCTGTTTTATACTTCTCGTAATCCTTGGGGAAAAGTATGACCTCTACCGCTCCGGCCATATCTTCCAGTGTGATAAATGCCATCATGGAATTGTTCCGGGTAGTTTTTATGGTTTTTGCAGATATAATACCACCGATGACCGCTGTTCCTCCGTCCTCTACCTTTGTCTCTCCGGTTTCTTCGTCCAGTGCAAAGTCAAGGGTAGAATGGGTGACATTCTTTTTTAACAGTTCTTCGTAGCTTTCAAGAGGATGCCCGCTGACGTAAATGCCCATAACCTCTTTTTCCAGGCCCAGAAGCTGTTCTTTTAAGTATTCTCCTATATCCGGATAATTAATCTCCAATTCCTGTTTATCTTCTTCTTCTGCAAAGTCAAAGAAGGAAAGCTGACCGGTCAGGTTCCTCTTTTTATTTTGTGCCACTTCATCCAACACCTGAACATATACCATCATCTTTTGCTTTCTGGTACCGGGAAGGCTGTCAAAGGCACCGGATTTAATAAAGCTTTCCACTGTTCTCTTGTTGACCTCTTTACCGGAGAGACGCTCCGCAAAATCCTTCAGGGAAGTGAATGGCCCTGCCGCTTCCCTCTCTCTTACCACACTTTCAATAACAGGTCTTCCAAGACCTTTAATAGCAGAAAGTCCGTAACGAATGGAACCCTCGGATACCGAGAATGTCGCATCCCCTTCGTTGATATCAGGGGGTAAGATCTTAATTCCCATCTGACGGCAGGTAAAAATATACTCTGCTACCTTTCCTGCGCTATCAATTACAGAAGTTAACAAGGCTGCCATAAACTCCACGGGATAATAACATTTTAAATAAGCCGTCTGATAGGAAACCACTGCGTAAGCTGCCGCATGGGACTTATTAAAGGCATACTTTGCAAAGTCGGTCATTTCATCAAAGATATGGTTTGCTACCGTTTCCGGTATACCGTTCTTCATACAGCCCGGTACACCCTCCTCTTCATTGCCGTAGACAAAGTTATATCTTTCCTTTTCCATTACCGATGCTTTTTTCTTTGACATGGCACGGCGCACCAAATCACTTCGTCCGTAGCTGTAACCTGCCAGGTCTCTTACAATCTGCATAACCTGCTCCTGGTATACAATACAGCCGTAAGTCGGAGCAAGAATCGGCTCCAGCTGGGCGCATTCATACAGTATACTGCCTTCGCTGTTCTTTCCCTTAATGTACTTCGGTATAAAATCCATAGGACCCGGTCTGTAAAGGGAGATACCCGCTATAATATCCTCCATGTTCCTGGGCTTTAATTCCTTCATGAAGCTCTTCATACCGGAACTTTCAAGCTGGAATACGCCTTCTGTTTTACCGGAAGCAATCATAGCATATACGGCCGCATCTTCATAATCTATCTTATCAATATCCAGCAAATCCTCTTTGCTCCGTTTTTTATTGAGAAGGCGGACTGCATTCTGGATGACCGTCAGGGTACGAAGCCCCAGAAAGTCCATCTTCAAGAGCCCCAGCTCCTCCAGAGTGGTCATCGTAAACTGGGTAGTAACGGATTCATCGGAAGCTCTGGATACCGGCACATATTCTACTACCGGAGCTTTACTGATTACAACTCCTGCCGCATGCATGGAAGTATGCCTTGGCAGTCCTTCCAGACGCAGGGACATATCAATGAGATAACGTATTTCGTCATCGGAATCGTATAAATCTTTTAACTCCCTGTTGATTTCCAGTGCCCGTCCAATTGTAATACCAAGTTCCATAGGAATCATCTTGGCCACGGTATCTACTCTGGCATAGCCTAAATCCATGGCTCGTCCTACATCACGGATTACCGCTCTGGCCGCCATGGTTCCAAAGGTTACAATCTGGACTACACGGTCCTTACCATATTTTCTAACTACGTAATCAATAACTTCCTGCCTTCTTTCATAGCAGAAGTCAATATCGATATCGGGCATGGTGAGTCTTTCCGGATTTAAGAATCTTTCGAAGAGCAGATTATACTTCATAGGGTCGATATTGGTTATTCCCAGGGAATAAGAAACAAGGCTTCCTGCCGCACTGCCTCGTCCCGGCCCTACGCTGATGTCATTATCTCTGGCATACTTTATAAAATCTCCTACGATTAAAAAGTAATCCACAAAGCCCATATTTGAAATAGTATCTATCTCATAGTTCAATCTGTCCATAAGCTCTTCAAAGGATTCCGGATATCTCTCCTTCAGGCCTTCATAGCATAACTTCTTAAGGTACTCTAAAGCACCAAAGCCTGCGGGTACGTCAAATTTCGGCAGCTTATACTCGCCGAATTCTATGGTCACATTACACCTTTCCGCAATTTTATGGGTATTCTCCAAGGCAGTAAGGGCATAGGGAAAGAGCTTTTTCATTTCCTCTTCGGACTTGATAAAATATTGCCCGCCTTCATACCTCATACGATTCTCATCGGATACTTTCTTCTGGGTCTGAATGCACAGAAGAATATCATGGGCCTGAGCATCACTCTCCATAGTATAATGTACATCATTGGTAGCGACCAGTTCAATCCCGGTTTCTCCGCTTAACCTAAGAAGTCCCTGGTTGACATCTGCCTGCTCTGATATACCGTGATCCTGCAATTCTAAAAAGAAGTTTCCTTCTCCGAATATCTGCTGATAATGAAGTGCCGCTTTCTTAGCTTCCTCATAAAAACCTTTTCGGAGGTAATTTGCCACTTCTCCCGCCAGACAGGCACTAAGTCCAATCAGTCCCTCGCTGTATTTTTCCAATACCTCATAATCCACACGTGGTTTATAGTAAAAGCCCTCCAAAAAACCTGCTGATACTATTTTCATCAGGTTCTGATAGCCTGTATTATTCTCTGCCAGCAAAATAAGATGGTAGTATCTCTCATCCGATGCTCCGGCTTCCCTGTCAAAGCGGGAGTTCGGGGCAACATATACCTCGCATCCAATAATGGGCTTAATTCCTCC
>JAEXGM010000245.1 GCA_023450835.1 Bacillota bacterium
GTAGCTCCAATAGGTCCTTGCGGTCCAATCGGTCCCTGCGGTCCTATAGCGCCTTGCGGTCCTTGCGGTCCAATCGGTCCTCTAGGTCCAATAGGTCCTTGCGGTCCGGGAGGTCCAGGAGGTCCGGGAGGCCCTGGTGGGCACGGCGGCGGACACGGCGGTCTGCATGGGTCCGGATTGCAGCAATTAGGCCTTCCGGGATTCCATGGTCCATATAAATTTGCAGCGCTGACAATCATGTTGTCTTGGCTATCAGTTAAGGATTTGCTTTTTGACGAATCTCTACTATTCATGCAAAAACTCCTCTCCAATGAAATAGGATTTTGAAATCCTACTTTAAATATATGACAAATGCTCTGATGTGTTACTATAAATCTACATTATTCGCACTTTTTATTTATGTAATATACTACGTGTTCAATATAGCATAATAATAAGGCGTCCTTAAGACCGGGCGCCTTATTATAAATAGTTTTATGATAATTTCAAAATTGTAAGGGCTGCTACTACGCTGCCTGGTGCAAGATCAGGGAAGGTAATGGAAATAAAAGAATCGTTGGTGACTGTTATAGTAGCCGGTACGGTTGTTACCTCTACAATTGCAGTAATTTCTACTCTAATTGTGGTAGCTGTATCACCTGTTGTTCCTCCCGGAACCGGTGTCCCGTTCAGATTAATGGATACAGACGTAAGAGTTCCCAACACATTTGCTTCAAACGTAATAAGATATGCGCCAGCTTCTGTCAATACCGTATCTGTATCATTCGGTAATAAAATGCCATTGGGCGAACTTGGAATATTACCGGTATCAAATACAAATTCAGCACCACCAGCTATTGTTCTGTCAGAATTTGTGCTATAGCGGAATACATAAGAATTGATTCCTGCCGGACCTGTAGCTCCTGTTGCTCCTGTTGCTCCAGTTGCTCCTGTAGCTCCAGTTGCTCCTGTAGCTCCAGTTGCTCCTGTTGCCCCGGTTGCTCCTGTGGCTCCTGTTGCTCCCGTAGCCCCTGCCGGTCCTGCCGGTCCTGTGGCTCCTGTTGCTCCCGTAGCTCCGGTAGCCCCTGTGGCTCCTGTTGGGCCTTGTGGACCTGTAGCTCCAGTTGCTCCTGTGGCTCCTGTCGGTCCTTGTTCACCCTGTGGGCCTTGTGGGCCTGTGGCTCCTGCCGGGCCTTGTGGACCTGCCGGTCCTGCTTCTCCTTGCGGACCTGCCGGGCCTGCTTCTCCCTGAGGACCTTGCGGGCCTGTGGCTCCTGCCGGACCTTGGGCTCCTGTGGCTCCTGTTTCTCCTTGCGGACCTGCAACACCCTGTAGACCTTGCGGACCTGCCGGGCCTGTGGCTCCTGCCGGACCCTGAGGACCTGTGGCTCCTGTTTCTCCTTGCGGACCTGCAACGCCCTGTAGACCTTGCGGACCTGCCGGGCCTGTGGCTCCTGCCGGACCTTGTGGACCTGTAGCTCCTGCCGGACCCGGGTCTCCCTGAGGACCTGCCGAACCTGCTTCTCCTTGTGCTCCTGCGGGACCTGTGGCTCCTGCCGGACCTTGGGCTCCTGTTGCTCCTGTATTACCGGTCGGACCTGCAACACCCTGTTGACCTTGCGGACCTGCCGGGCCTGTGGCTCCTGTTTCTCCTTGCGGACCTGCAACACCCTGTTCTCCCTGAGGACCTGCGGGACCTGTGGCTCCTGCCGGACCTTGTGCTCCTGCCGGACCCGAATCTCCCTGAGGACCTGCCGGACCTGCTTCTCCTTGTGCTCCTGCGGGACCTGTGGCTCCTGCCGGGCCTTGGGCTCCTGTGGCTCCTGTAGCTCCTGCAACACCTTGCGGGCCTGCCGGGCCCTGTTCTCCTTGCGGACCTGCGGGACCTGTTGCTCCTGCCGGACCTTGTGCTCCTGTGGCTCCTGTATTACCGGTAGAACCTGCCGGACCCTGTGGACCTTGCGGACCTGCCGGGCCTTGCGGACCTGTGGCTCCTGTTTCACCCTGTAACCCTGCGGGGCCCTGTTCTCCCTGCGGACCTGCGGGGCCTGTGGCTCCTGCGGGACCCTGAGGACCTGTGGCTCCTGTATTACCAGCCGGGCCTGCGGGACCTGCTTCTCCCTGCGGCCCCTGAGGACCTGTAGCTCCTGCCGGACCTTGCACTCCTGCCGGACCCGGGTCACCTTGCGGACCTGCCGGGCCTGGATCTCCCTGCAATCCTTGTGAACCTGTTGCTCCTGTTGCCCCTGTTGCTCCGGTCAGACCAATCGGGCCCTGTTCTCCCTGTGGGCCTGTAGGTCCAATTGCTCCGGGTGCTCCTGCGGGGCCTGTTGATCCTGTTGCTCCTGTTGCTCCTGCGGGACCTTGCTGTCCGGGAGGGCCTGCGGGACCTGCGGGACCTCTAGGACCCATCGGACCTATCGGGCCTTGTGGTCCTTGTGGACCGGGAGGGCCAGGAGGGCCGGGTGGGCAAGGAGGTGGGCAGGGCGGCGGGCAAGGATTTGGCGGACAAGGGGGAATTGATCCACCGCAGTCACCAGGACGTCCTGTATTCCATCCACCGTTAAAACCGGTTGCCGAAACGGTAGATTTATCATCTTTTTGACGTTTACCTGCTCTTCCAGAGTCTGATGAATTAAAACCAGCGTTCATGCAAAAAGCTCCTTTCATGAATTCAGGATATAATACCTGCACAATAATATAAGGGAAGCTCTTTTTGCTTCCTATCATATAAATATGATAGATGCGCTGTTTTGTGTCTGCAATTTTGTTTTTTTAAATAATATAATAAGGTATTTATGCCATGGAATACTCTTTCAGATACTTTTCAAGCTTATCCGCCTGAATGATAAATTCTTCGCTCATTGCGGCACTTTCTTGTGCAGCCGCAGCATTTTTTTCTATTATAGGTGTGATATCTCTTAGAAATAAATGGGTATTTCCTAATTCATCCTGAATTACGTTTGTATTGGAGGACAGTTTTTCCATTACCTGATTTGTTTCTTCCGCTACTTTTACGATTCTTATAAAATTACCGGCCGTATTGTCCGCCTGTTCAGCACCTGACCTGATTGCACTCACAGTACCGTTGATTAAACCGGAAGTGGATTGAACTGCCTGACTGCATTTTGCCGCTAATTTTCCAATCTCGGAGGCTACTACTCCGAATCCTTTTCCGTTTTCTCCCGCTCTCGCAGCTTCTATGGCTGCATTGAGAGCCAAAAGATTTGTCTGTTCTGCAATTTGCTCTATTACTGCAATTATTTGTGAGATTTCTTCTGCCTGGGTATTGATATTCTCCATAGCTTCCAGTACCCCCTTCATGCTGCCATCACCTTCCTTTGCCGCTTTTACGGCAGCCTCCGTCAGCTCACTGACTTGCCTGGTCTGCTCTGTATTTACACTAATCATATCAACAATTCTCTCTACCTCTGCCATAATCCGATTAATCCTGTTGTTTTGATCAATACTGCCATCTGCTACTGTTTTGGCGGTCATGGCAATCTGGGCAGAACCATTTGTTATCTCTTTTGCTGTCGCGGATATGGTTTCAATAACCTGCTTTAAGGACTGAATGGTATTCTCAAGAGATGTTCTTATAGGTTTAAAATCCCCCTCATATTCCAGATCTACCTGAACAGTCAGATTCTTTTCCTCAAGCTCTTTTACTACATATGTAATGTTATTTATATAGTTATTTAATTTTTCTATGGTAATCATGATTCCCTGGCATAAAGCGCCCATTTCATCCTTGGAATCCATATGAAGTTCAACATCTAAGTTGCCGGTTGCAATTTCTTTCATAACCGTCATAATACTGTCAACAGGATAAACTATACTCTTAATTGTCCTCTTAAGGATTTGTAGGCAGCTGAACGTTCCGGCCACAAACAGCAGCAGAAATAAACCAATGCTCACTGCAACTTTAACATTAGTACTCTTCATAAACTGCTGCCCGTAAGAAGTGGTGAACTTCTCTAATTCCTCAAACTCCTGCAGCATATGGCTGTGTATAGGTACATAATCATTTTTATAGGTGCTGTATATTTCATCCTGCTTAAATTCCTGTGCACTCTGTAATATTACTTTTCTGTAACGGCTTGCTTTGTCCATTTCTAATTGCAAAGTCTTTATAGTTTCTTTATTCTTTCCTCTTTGCAAAACAGGAATGGAAGATAATTCCTTAATATAAGAATTCAGTAAATCATATTCTTGTTCCGAATCTTCAATGTATTTACTGCATAAGTCTTTGTTCTTGGTTATGTAACTTCGATAAATATTGTTTTCAATGGTCTTCATGGAAATTTGCGCTTTTAGAACCTTTTCTTCCGTTGTATATATTTGAGAATGTAGTTCATTGGTTTTATTTCTTAAAGATATTATATTTACCAGCGAGACTGCTACCATAATTAGAACTACCACACCAATGTAACCAAAAGTAATTCGAAATCTTTTTCCAATGGGCAATTCATAAATTTTATCTATTCTGCTCTTTATACTTACTTTTCTTCCTTTTTGCTTTATAACTGTCTTCTGCTTCTTCTCTTTTGCTATCTTCTTCATACAGCCTCCGTCTTAGCCCCTTTTTGTTATCCAGTTTTAATCTAACAACAGGCTGTAAATCTTATGTTGCTGTATTGTAAAGTTAATGTAAAAAGGAACGGTCTGATTTCCTTCAAGGTAATTCCTTGAAAGGAAATCAGACCGTTCCTTTTTCCGCCAGGGCTGTTAAACAGCCCTTATTTATTTAATCTGTTACTTTATTTCTATTGCTCTGCTGCTGTCTCCAGCCCCATCTGTTTTCGGAAGTGTTACCTCCAGAATACCATTATTATAGGATGCCATTATTTTTTCTTTATCAACTCCCGCTACAGAAAAAGCTCTTTGAAAGGAATTTGTATTTCTTTCCCTCCTGATATAGTTTCCTTTTTCCTCTTTCACTTCTTCCTGATGATTTGCTTTAATAATCAAAGTGTCATTTTCAAGATTAACGGTAATATCTTCTTTGTTAAAGCCCGGAAGTTCCGCCTGTAAAAGATAGTGGTCTCCCTTATCCAATACGTCTGTGCTGCCTCTGTCAAAACGACTGAAAAAATCATCAAAGAAATTGTTGAACTGGCTGCTGAATAAAGCCGGTTTGATTTGTTCATACAACATAGGTCTTAACATAAAAATCACTCCTTCTAATATCAGGGCCTTTCCTTATGTCGGTCCTTTGTTTATTTGTTTTATCTACGTTAATTGTTATACAACATATATAACAATTAATCAATAAACAAAATATGAACAATTTATAAAAAAATCATAAAAAGAATAACACTAAATTGTCTGCTGCTATTAATTCAGTGTGCTGGAGAAAAAGTAATCTCCTGCATCACTATAGAAATAAAGGTACTCTGTCTGCGGAGGATTTAACGCCGCATCAATTGCCTTTCTTCCTGGATTACAGATTGGCCCTGCCGGAAGCGCCGCACATTTGTAAGTATTATAATAACTGTTATAACGGTTAATATCTCCGCTAATAAAAGGCTTTACATACCTTTCTACATAGTTGATGGTGGAATCCATCTGTAATTTCATATTTATATTTAATCTGTTATAGATTACAGAGGATATATTATTCATGATATCCTTATCATTTCCCTCTTTTTCAATAATGGAAGCAATGGTCAGAACCTGGTCCATGGTATATCCTAGTGCTGCCGCTTTCTGCTGGTCTGCATCTGTTATTTTTACTTTTCCGTTGCGTAAGAACTTACCGATAGCATCTTCTCCCTTACTAAGCCTGTTAAATTCATAGGTATCGGGATACAAATAACCTTCCAGAAGGTAGCAGCGGTTGGGATTTGGTTCGATAGCACTGACTAATGGATAGTTAACCGTAAAATCATATTCATTCATCGCTTTAAACAGCAAGTCCTGTGAAGCACAAACTCCTTTTTTCACAAGAAGCGTAAATATCTGAGGAAGCGAATAACCTTCCGGAATTGTAACTTTTACTGTTCTTCCTATATTAGATACCTGAGAAGCGAGTATCAGGTCACTTATCTTTTGATAAGGATTATATACAATAATCCCGCTGAATACGGTGGTGTCATAGCCTTTTGCCTGCATGCTGCCTGCCGTATAATATTTCACCCCATCAGAAGAAGAAAACAGCCATTTAAAAACCGACATATGTACCATTACTGACTTGCTGTCTTTCGATACGTATGCGGAATAGGGCATCTGTTTCTTTACTCCCTTTGCACTTGCACTGGAATAGTAATAGTAAGTACTGCTGCCAATGGTAAATACCAGCTTCTTTTTTGTTGTCAGACTTCTTACCGATACTTTATTGGTTTTCTTGTCAAACGCATATTTTAAATCAGGCATCAGAGCAGTTACCTTTTTTAAGGGTATCATAATATTCCCTGCATCGGTAGCTTCCGCTCTTCCGTCCGTATCACCGCTAAAATCCTTTAAGGTAACTTTTCCGGCTTTATCTGTTACAAGAATACCGTACTGTTTTACCGGCTTGCTTGCAACAGTAGTAGACGTATCGCCTGCATCAGCTGCGTCTGAAGTATTATCCTGTGTCTCAACAGTGGATGCAGCGTCAAGGGAATCTCCTCTTACCGGCACCCCTCCCATAACTCCGGTAATAAGCACTACAGTTAAGACAAGTAACCCAATCAGTTTTTTTACCTCTTTCATTTCATCGACCTCTTTTCTTACAAATACGCTTGTTCATTGTACGTGTGTATTTCCTGTTTTCACCAAACCAACTTCTATTTTAAACCCTTTTCCGGAAAATGCAATGTTTTTAAATGATATTTCGCATAAAGACAAGAAGAGACTTCATAAAATTAGTATGACTGAGAAGGAAAGAATTGCTGCCATATGAATCAAAAAGAAAAGGTACAAATTATTGTCCGCTGCAGCGACTACGAAAATAACTATAATGAAGTTGCTTCTATGGGAAAGCTGAAATATAAATTGCCAATGATAGACTCCTATGTTATTGAGGTGGAGCCGGATAAGTTAGAAAACCTTCAGTCAGATAATCAGTTATGGAGCTACGAACTGGATACTCACATAACCGCTCAAATGAATCGGGTTGCAGATATCATAGAGCTGAAATGGGCACATGACAGAAATATTATGGGAGAAAATATCGGGGTTGCCGTAGTAGATACGGGAATCTGCATGCATAAGGATTTTACAGAGGGAAAGAACCGCATCAAATCCTTTCATGACCTGATTCACGGAAGAATTGAACCCTATGATGACAATGGCCACGGAAGCCATGTATCCGGTATTATCGGCGGTAACGGCTTTCTCTCCAGCGGCAGATACTGCGGTGTGGCTCCTAAGTGTGACCTCATTGGTATCAAGGTATTAGACCAAAAGGGCGACGGAAACATATCCGATGTCCTGGCCGGTCTTCAATGGATTATTGATAATAAAAACAGATATAACATTCGGGTAGTTAATATATCCGTAGGCACTACCACCAAGGATAACGCCGATGAGAACTCTCTTCTGGTAAAAGGCGTTAATGCTGTGTGGGATGCGGGAATTGTTGTAGTGGTGGCAGCCGGTAATAACGGCCCGAGTCCAATGTCCATCTCTACTCCAGGCATCAGCAGAAAAGTTATAACCGTCGGTTCTTCCGACGACAGGATTACGGTGGAGCTTTTTGGAAATAAGACCATGGACTATTCCGGCAGAGGCCCCACCGCCTCCTGCGTAAAAAAACCGGATATCGTAGCACCGGGTTCTAATATTGTATCCTGCGGTACTATGAAAAATTACCAGAGGTACCGCTATAATGTCTTAAATAATCCCAAAAATGATTATACCAATCTTATGTATGCAGTAAAGAGCGGTACCTCCATGGCTACTCCCATCGTAACCGGGGCTATCGCACTACTTCTTTCCGTATACCCTTCTATGAGTAATAAAGATGTGAAGTTGAAGTTAAGAGACTGTGCTATAGACCTTGGCTATCCCTGGTCCAAACAAGGCTGGGGACTCCTTAACATCCCAAGACTCCTGCAATGAAATGGAGTCTTGTTGGCTCCTGCATTAAAATGATTTTATTCAAAAAGAAGCTTTGGTGCGCAGGGCAAACCAAAGCTTCTTTGAATGTCTTTAGAATTTCTTGTACATTTCTTTTTTAGCACCGCATACAGGACAATTATCCGGCGCGCCGTCTAAAATAGTATGTCCGCAGATAGGACAGACATATACTGCTTCCAGCTTAATGTCCTGCTTGCCCTTTGCGGCATCCTGTGCCTGTTTAAACAGTTCCGCATGGATTTTTTCTGCTTCCAGAGCAAAGTGGAAAGACCTCTGTGCTCCTTTTTCATCCTGGAATTCCGCTGCATTGAGATAAACCGGATACATCTGCTCCACTTCATGAAGTTCTCCGTTGATTGCTCCCTGAAGGTTGTCCACCGTTTTACCGGTTCCGAATACTGCTCCTGCTACTACGGTAGCATCTGACGTATCACCGCCGATTTCTTTGAAGTGGTTACCTGCATGTACCCTTTCCGCATAGGCAATTGCTTCAAATAATTTCGCTATGTTTGGAAATCCTTCTTTTTCAGCCATGGTTCCCCAGGTGAGATACCTCATATGAGCCATGCTCTCTCCGCCGTAAGCAGAATGTAGAAAATCACTTGTCATTGCATTTTTAACAGCCATCTCTAACCTCCTATAAGATATAATTTTATATTCAGCCGGAGATTACCAAGTAATTGTCTTTTAATTACTTGGCAATCTCCAAAGCCTACTGTTGTTTTTGTACTGATTCTTAAACAAAACTTTGAATCAGGCCTTCAAGGGCATTCTTGTTCTGCTCCTGTCCAATTAGAGTCTTACCTTCTTTTAACAGTTTATGCCTCCTATGAAAATCCAGCTTATCTTCCTTATAAAGTATTCCTGTGGGAATCCAATCTTCTTCCATTGCCATCATCATAGCCGCTTTTTTATCTGTCGGGTCATAATCTTCACCAACGGGTCTGACTGCATTCTTGTAATAGGAAAAGGTATTAATCTTGTTAAAGCTGATACAGGGCTGCATAATATCCACAAATGCATATCCGGGATACATGATAGCTTCCTTCATCAAGGTAACCAGCTGTTTCGCATCACCGCTAAAACCTCTTGCTACAAATCCTGCTCCGGCAGCAATGGCCATCAGCATCGGATTCAGAGGAACATTGATATTGCCGCTGGTCTGAACGGGAGTAACATGCCCCTCCTTACTGGTGGGAGATGCCTGCCCTTTTGTCAGTCCATATATCTGATTATCATGGACAAAATGTGTAATATTCACATTTCTTCTGATGTTATGTATAAAGTGGTTTCCGCCCTCACCGTAAGAATCACCGTCACCGGAGTCTACGATTACCGTAAGCTTATCATTGGCTATCTTAGCCGCTACAGCAGCAGGCAAGGCCCTTCCGTGGAGCCCGCAGAAACTATTCGCACTGATATACTGGGGTGTTTTCGCAGCCTGGCCGATTCCGGCTACCATTAATACGTCCTTCGGTTCTTTCCCAAGCTCTTCCAGGGCTGTTTTTAAACTGTTTAATATGGCAAAGTTACCACAGCCTGGGCACCATGCCGTCTCGTAAGTTTCAAATTTACCCATACAGTTAAAAACCTCCTTCCAAAACCTGTTTTACGATTTCTTCACCTGAAATCTGTCTGCCATCATATTTTAGAATGCTTCTGTTACAGTTGATGCAGGCCTCTTCTCTTATTAAGGAGGCAAGCTGACCGGTTGCATTCTGTTCTACATTTATAAGGGTTCTGCCCTTGAGGGCTCCGCCCTCCGCATATTTTTTAAGTCTCTTTGTGGGCAATGGATAGATATCTCCAAAGACCAGAGCACCAAAGCTGCCAACTCCCAGTTTATTTAAAGCAGAGATTGCATCCTTTATGGGACCATAGACAGAACCCCAGCCCAATAACAGGACTTTACAGTCTTCTTCTCCTATAAATTCCGGTTCCTGCAATTCTTCCTTTAACTTTACCAGCTTTCTCATTCTCTTATCCATCATGGCGTTACGAACTTCCGCAGATTCTGTGATAAAACCTCTTTCATCATGTTCATCACTGTCTGCTGCAACCAGATGGTCTGTTACACCGGGAATCAATCTTGGTGAAAGTCCATCCTCTGTTATTCTATATCTTAAATACTCTCCCTCAGCCTCTTCGGCATGTTTTTCCAAAGTAATTCCCGATATATCATAAGGTTTGACGCAGGCGGTAGTATCACCAAGGTATTGATCACTTAAGAGAATAACCGGCAGCTGATATTTCTCAGCCAGATTTAACGCCCTTGCTGTCTGATAAAAGGAATCTTCGTGATTACGAAGTGCAATGACCAGCCGGGGGAATTCACCCTGCGCTGCTGATATAACGAACTTTAAATCACTTTGCTCGGTTCTGGTGGGAAGTCCTGTGGCAGGTCCCGGGCGCTGTACATCCACTGCGACTAACGGGATTTCTGCGATACCTGAGAATCCTAAGGCTTCTACCTTTAAACAGAAACCTCCGCCGCTGGTTCCTGTCATCGCTCTGGCTCCGGTATAAGAAGCTCCAAGAGCCATGTTAATAGCAGCTATCTCATCTTCTGCCTGTTCAACCACCACTCCTGTCTCATAGCTGATTCTTGCCAGATATTCCATAACTGCCGTAGAGGGTGACATGGGATATGCCGAATAGAACGTAAGGCCGCCTGCTATAGCGCCAAGTCCCAGAGCCTTGCTGCCGGATATCAGCATATAATCCTTAAAAGGTCCGTCATGGTGTTCAAAGACAGGCTCCACACTGTTGTACCCCAGCTCCATGGCTTTTAAATTTATCTCCAGAAGCTCTTTTCTTATAATCTTTTCCATGACTTCCTGTACATATGTAAAAGGTTCGCCAAATAGCTTTAACACGGCGCCTATGGCTATAATCCCGGATACTCTGATATTTCCGAGTTCCTTGGCCTGTTTATCCAAATCCAGCTTAATTACACCTGGTTCCGAGAAAGATAAACTGCTGTCACAAAGAATGAATCCCTTCTCTGTTAATTTATGTTTATGCAGATGTATTGTCTCATCATTTAAGGCAATAATGCCATCTACCTTGTCACTGTGAGAAGTTATCACTTCTGTTCCGAACCGGATCATAGAAAAATTGTGGCCGCCGCGTACACGGGACATAAAATCCCTTGTGGTATAAATATAATAACCGGAGTGTTTTAACAGCTTCTCCAGTATTGCAACAGTGGTATCGATTCCCTGACCTGCTGCGCCGCCGACTAATATATTGTACATAGTAATCCTCCTTTTCTAAAATCTTATGTTATTATATCCCATTCCGAAAACAAATTCAATAATGATTATTGTTTTTATAATTATTTTATATTTGTATTTATAATGCATTGTTAGAATACTTCCGGCTTTATTTGCAATTGATTACAATTTTCTTATATAATATTCTATTTGTACAACCACAATCCGGCTCAAAATGGTAGCATAATTCATACAATATACATATGATATATGAAAAGTGGGTTCATATTATTCTTATTTGATTAACCCTGATATGGATTTAAAAGTATCACTTCCGGCTTTTCGGGTCAGTTCAAACAGTATGGATTCATAGGTTGCAGTCATGATTCCTTCGTAGGCAAAACGATTTAAGGCCTCTGTCTTATCTGCTTCTTTCCTGGAATCTATACAGTCAGTTACTGCTATTACATGATATCCGGCCGACTTTAAATCCACTGCTGTCTGGAGAACACAAATATGCGCTTCCATTCCGCATATTATTATATTCTTTCGTCCGTTCTTCTCCAATACTGTTCTTATCTCTTCGTTATCATAGCAGCTGAAAGTAATTTTATCATAATAGAGAAAGGGCGTTATACATTCCCTGATTTCAGGAATGGTCATACCAAGCCCTTTTGTATACTGCTGTGTAACACAGCAAGGAATATGAAGTAAGGAAAGTCCTTCTGCTAAAATTCTTATATTGTGAACACATGCTGTGCTATTTTTCATTGCAGGCACTAATTTCTCCTGCACATCAATAATCAGAGCCATGGTATCCTCGGCATTTATTCTCATAACAGCTCCTGTCTGTGCGACCAGACGCACGTATTTCCAAATATTATAACATTTTTTGCCTTCTGAATCAACTTAATCAGCCTCTAAAATTAATGTCGAAAAAGCTCTACATTTTCTCATATAAATTTACTCTAAATATAGGAAATAGGGCAAGCCAGTTTTCATATGATACAGTGTAATAACAAATAGGAGGCTCTTACATGAGTGATTTAGCTGCAACAAACTGCGGTGGTGGATGCGGAAATAACAACAGCGCATGGATTCTAATTCTCCTTTTATGCTGCTGTGGCGGCGGAAACGGATTCTTTGGTGGTAATGGTTTTAATAACGGATGCGGATGCGGCGGCAACGACGGCTGCGGTTCCATCATCTGGATTATTTTAATCCTTTGCTTATGCGGAAACTCCTTCTAATCGCCCCTTTTATTAGAAGCTACATCTTAACCAGAAAAAGCTGCCATATGGCAGCTTTTTTCTGCCTAACCTCTGAACTTAAAAAGAGCCGGCTGTTTTCTTTCTGCACCGTTTAAGGCAGTGCCGAAAGAAAACGCGCGGCTTCTTTTTGTTAAAATATTTTTAAAATCCAAATAGAGAAACTTAATTTAATGCCGTATTATCTTCTGCCCCTGTCTCCTCTGGAATTTTGCCTGCTCTGTTTTGCTCGCTCAAAGCAATCCGAATCTATTTCATAAACCGTATTACCGTCTATAATTAAATCTTTCGAGGATTTTTCAACCCTCTCATTTCTTTGATTTCCATAGGAATAATCTGTATTGCGATTATTCTCATTCATATTGCTTACTCTTTTATTATCATTCCCTCTATTTGTATAATAATAATTTGGCATATTTACCTCCTTGTAGTTATTCTTAATTTAACGTCCGAAAATAGCCATAAAAGAATGCTGGAAAAAGCATGGAAGTCAGTGTGCTTAGATTTAACAGACTGATTAGAATATGAGACGTTAACCTGGTACTCAGTAAATTATTCATTGGCTATTTCTTTACCAATCCTTACAATATATGAATTGTATTTTTAAAATGTCCTCGAAAGATATTGATAAAAACATAGTTTTCTTATATACTAAGGAAAATATTTATATACTGACAATTTTTCTTACACAAATTTGTGCCGGCACAGGGATTCGGAGATTGCCGGCAGGATGGAGGATTTATATGGCAGGTTCAACATTTGGCTCCATGTTTCAAATTACGACCTGGGGTGAATCCCATGGTGATGGGATTGGCGTAGTAATAGATGGATGCCCGGCAGGCCTTTCAATTGATGAAGAAATGATTCAGGTGTTTCTTGATAGAAGACGCCCCGGCCAGACCAGATATACCACACAGCGAAAGGAATCAGATACTGTTAAGATACTCTCCGGTGTATTTGAAGGCAAGACTACCGGAACCCCTATATCAATGGCCGTTATGAATACCAACCAGATATCCAGGGATTATTCTGAAATAGCAGGTTACTACCGTCCGGGACACGCCGACTATACCTATGATGCCAAATATGGCTTTCGTGATTACAGAGGCGGCGGCAGATCATCGGGAAGAGAAACTATCGGCAGAGTCGCAGCAGGCGCTGTTGCTTCTTCAATCTTAAAGGAACTTGGTATTACGGTCTGCGCCTATACCAAATCCATTGGGGGCATCAACATCGATTATTCTAAATGCAGTAAGGAAAATATCTTTAAGAGCCCTTTTTATATGCCGGATCTGGAAGCTTCCGCTGCTACGGAAATACTGATGCAGGAAAAGATAAAAGAGCTTAATTCTGTGGGCGGAGTTATAGAATGTATTATTTCAGGTGTTCCTGCAGGTATCGGCGAGCCGGTTTTTGAAAAACTGGATGCCAATCTTGGTAAAGCTGTCCTGTCCATTGGTGCCATTAAAGCAATCGAATTCGGCTCAGGCTTCTCAGCAGCCGAAAAAACCGGAATCGAAAATAATGACCCCTTTCTTTACACCGAAAATGGAAAAGTTACAAAGCTAAGTAACAATGCAGGCGGAATCCTCGGCGGAATCAGCGACGGTTCCGAGATTGTATTCCGTGCCGCAGTAAAACCCACTGCTTCTATTGCCATGAACCAAAGGACCATTAATAAAGAAGGCGAAAATATAGACATTAAGATCAAAGGCCGCCACGATCCTGTTATTGTTCCAAGAGCTGTTGTAGTGGTGGAATCTATGGCTGCCATTACGTTATTGGATATGCTCTTTCTGAGCATGACTTCCAGGATGGATTCTATTGTTAAATTTTTCAGGAAAGAATAGGTAAACGATGAAACAGAAGAGAATTACTACTCAGGAAATGGTTAAAATTGCACTCTTTACTGCTGTCTTGGTTATATTATCCCAAATCTCCTTTATGCTTCCCGGAGGCATACCTATGACCATGCAGACCTTTGGCATTGTTTTAATTGGTACAATCCTTGGCAGAAAATCAGGATCTCTCTCAGTCCTTTTATACCTCTTTATGGGATTTGCGGGCATCCCGGTCTTCGCCGGCTTCGGAGGCGGCTTAGACACCCTTGTTGGTCCTACGGGCGGTTATCTCATTGGATTTCTTCCCATGGTATTTCTTACCGGCCTTGGCAGTAAAAAATCCTATTACACCGATGTTTTTTTAAGTATCTGCGGATTGCTGATCTGCCACATCCTGGGACTGCTGGAGTATTACCGTGTAACCGGTACCTGGATACTGCCTTCCGTACCGCTGATGCTTGCTAAGGACCTTGTTACCACTGTTCTGGCTATTTCCATCGGAAGAGAAGTATATAAAATACTCGCCGGTCTCTCTCCCAACCATAATTAACCGGCATTTATAAAGCATCTGTTCTTGTTATAAAAATAGCATGAGCAGCCTGGTATTCCCTGTAATACATAGTCTGAAAGATATGCCGGGGTTTGTATGTTTAAAACAGCAGCTTGTTCAAATAACATATACGCCCCGCAATATTTTTGAGATATCTGTATCAGGCGGAACCGGGCTGCTCTTTTGCTTATCTCAAAGTGAAACCGTCTGCTTTTCTTCTATACATTTTCCTGCATAATAATAAATAAATCATTGACATAGGACTAATTCCGTGTATAATTAGTTTGATGCTGTTTAGCAGTACTAAACTTTGAGTTTAATTTCATTAAAGAAATCACCAAAAAAAGTGCAAAAACCATGTGCAGGAATGAGGTAATTTTCTATTAAAGCAGTATCGTGCAGACTGCATACAGTCTGCAGCAAGCCTGCGATATGCACGGGATGTAAGTTTGAAAGTTCCTTTCAAACTACTTATTAAAGCAGTAACGCAGACAGGTCTGTGTTATGCAGGAGGTATATGTATGAAAATCGGAGAGAAAATCAAGGAACTTCGCGTACAAAAAAATCTGACCCAGGAAGAGCTTGCTGACAGAGCCGAGCTGTCCAAAGGGTTTATCTCACAAGTAGAACGGGATTTAACCAGCCCTTCCATTGCTACTCTTGTGGATATCCTGCAATGCCTTGGCACGAATTTGGAGGAATTCTTTTCAGATACTTCAACGGAACAGGTCGTATTTAAAAAAACGGATTATTTTGAAAAATATGATTCAGAATTAAAGAACAATATCCAATGGATAATTCCCAATGCCCAGAAGAATATGCTGGAACCGATTCTGCTTACCCTTGAACCCGGCGGTTCTACCTATCCGGATAATCCCCATGAGGGAGAAGAATTCGGATATGTCCTTAGCGGAAGTATTGTACTTCATATTGGAAATAAGACTTACAGGGCAAAAAAAGGAGAATCCTTTTATTATAAGGCAGGAAAAAACCATTATATAACTGCCTCAGACAAGCAGGGTGCCAGTTTGCTGTGGATTTCCACACCTCCAAGTTTTTAATTTACCCCTGACTGTTACTACAGTTTGAATTATTCTTACTATTTATTAATTTTACAGAGGAGGATTCCATATGGCAGGTAATAAACTGATTGATTTAATGGGAATAACAAAAAAATTTGACGACAACGTTGTTTTAGATAATTTGGATTTATATATTAAGGAAAATGAATTCCTGACCCTCCTTGGTCCCAGCGGCTGCGGTAAGACTACTACTCTTCGTATTATCGGCGGCTTTGAAAATCCCGACAGCGGCAAGGTGATATTTGACGGAAAAGATATCACAAAACTCCCTCCCAATGAAAGGCAATTAAATACCGTATTTCAAAAGTATGCTCTCTTCCCTCACATGAGCATTGCCGAGAATATTGCATTTGGCCTTAAAATCAAGAAAAAGAGTAAATCTTACATACAGGATAAAATCAAGTATGCTCTCAAGCTTGTTAATCTGGATGGCTTTGAGAACCGCAGCCCGGAGTCTTTAAGCGGCGGCCAGCAGCAGCGTATTGCCATCGCCAGAGCGATTGTAAACGAGCCGAAAGTCCTCTTGCTGGATGAACCTTTAGGAGCTTTGGACTTAAAGCTCCGCCAGGATATGCAGTACGAACTTATCCGCCTGAAAAATGAGCTTGGAATTACCTTTATCTATGTTACCCATGACCAGGAAGAAGCCCTTACCATGTCTGATACCATCGTAGTCATGAACCAGGGTTACATTCAGCAGGTAGGAACTCCCGAGATGATATATAATGAGCCTAAAAATGCCTTTGTGGCTGACTTTATCGGAGAAAGCAATATCCTCTCTTCTACTATGGTGGAGGACGGTCTGGTTAATATCCTTGGTACGAAATTTGCCTGCGTTGATAAAGATTTCGGAAAAAATCAGCCCGTGGATGTTGTTATCAGACCGGAGGATATTGATCTTGTGAAGGAAGAAAATACAGCCCTTAACGGAGTTGTTACTTCCCTGATATTTAAAGGCGTACATTACGAAATGGAAGTACTTGCAGGCGGCCATGAATGGCTCGTCCACAGTACTGACCTCTTCCCGGTAGGAAGTAAGGTCGGCATTAAGGTAGACCCTTTTGATATTCACATTATGAATAAACCCCAGTCAGAGGATGAGGAGGCTGTGGCACCGGATGAATACTAAGAAATGGCTTTCCTATCCCTACACCATATGGATGGGTATATTCGTTATCGTTCCTTTATTTATCGTAATATATTATGGATTTACCGCGGAAGGTGCAGGCTTTACCCTAAGTAATCTGACATTGATTGCAGACCCCATCAATCTGCAGTCACTCTGGCTCTCCCTGGAGCTTTCCATTGTCAGTACAATAATATGCCTGATATTAGCGTATCCTCTTTCCTTAATCCTTCATGGAATGAAGCTAAAGAGCAATTCCTTTATTATTATGATATTTATTCTTCCCATGTGGATGAATTTTCTTCTTAGAACGCTGGCATGGCAGAATATTTTAGAAAAGACAGGTGTTATCAATACTTTTCTAAAGCTTCTGCACCTGCCTGCCCTTGACTTAATCAATACCCCGGGGGCTATTATATTTGGTATGGTTTATAACTTCCTGCCTTTTATGATACTTCCCATTTACAATTCGCTTTCTAAAATAAGTGACGACTACATCAACGCTGCAAGAGATTTAGGCGCTAACTCCCTTATGACCTTTTTTAAGGTTATACTGCCACTGTCTTTGCCCGGTGTGGTCAGCGGCATTACTATGGTTTTTGTGCCCTCTCTGACTACCTTCGTCATATCGGATATTTTAGGCGGCAGCAAGGTTGTCCTTATCGGAAACATTATCGAGCAGCAGTTTAAGACTGTGAATAACTGGCATACCGGCTCAGGTCTGTCACTGGTACTGATGGTATTTATTCTCTTTAGCATGGCTATCCTTACCAAATATGACAAAGAATCGGAGGGTACGAACATATGGTAAAGAAATTCCTTTCACGATTTTATCTGGGATTAATATTGCTGTTTTTATACGCTCCCATCTTTATCCTGATTATACTCTCCTTTAATAAGTCCAAATCCCGTTCCAAGTGGGGAGGTTTTACCTTGACCTGGTATCACAACCTCTTTCAGGATGAGGCAATTATGGAAGCTCTTAGAAATACGATAATTATTGCATTGCTGTCAGCTCTTATTGCTGCCATTATCGGTACCTGTGCCTGCCTTGCCATCAATAATATGAGGAAGGTTCCAAGGACCCTTCTTCTTGGCATTTCCAATGTGCCGATGATGAATGCGGATATCGTAACGGGTATCTCCCTGATGCTGTTATTTATAGCCCTGAATTACCCCTTAAGTTTCTCCAGCGTACTGATGTCACATATTACCTTTAACATACCCTATGTAATATTAAGTGTCATGCCAAGACTTACCAGGCAAAATTCCAGTATCTATGAAGCCGCTCTGGACCTGGGTGCCACGAAATCCTATGCCTTTTTTAAGATTATCCTGCCGGATATCTTTCCCGGGATTCTCTCCGGCTTTTTACTGGCCTTTACCATGTCACTGGATGACTTTGTAATTACTTATTTTACTAAAGGTGCAGGTTTTGATACCCTTTCAACGATTATCTATACAGAGGTGCGAAAAGGAATCAAACCGGAAATGTATGCCCTTTCCACTCTGCTTTTTATCAGTATCCTGGTGCTGTTGGTATTAATTAACCGCAGAAAAGACAAGGAACACAGTGAAAAATCCTTGCAAAATACCTGATGACTTAAAAAATAAAATATGAGGAGTTCATGTTATGAAAAGAATAACCGCCCTGCTGCTTTTATGCAGTCTTATCCTGACCAGCACGGGAATTGTTACCGGCTGTTCCAAAAGTAATTCTCCCAAGGTTTATGTCTATAACTGGGGGGAATATATTGATCCCGATGTAGTAAAGCTCTTTGAGAAGGAAACCGGAATCAAAGTTGTTATGAGTTACTTCGAGCAGAATGAGGATATGTATCCTGTTATTAAGACAGGTTCACAAAAGTACGATGTTGTTTGTCCTTCCGACTATATGATTGAAAAGATGATTGGTGAAGGTCTTCTTGCAGAAATTGATTATAATAATGTCCCGAATATCAAGAATATAGACCCTACCTACTTAAAAAGTGCCGAGCAGTTCGACCCCGGTAACAAATACAGCGTACCTTACTGCTGGGGTACTGTGGGAATCCTTTATAATAAGACTATGATAAAAGAACCCATTGACAGCTGGGGTGCTCTCTTTGACAAGGATTTTATAAAAAGAAACGGCTATGACGGCGATATTCTGATGATCAACAGCGTTAGAGATGCATTTGCCATTGCTTTAAGTTACTTAGGTTACTCCATTAACTCTACGGATGAAACCCAGTTAGAGGAAGCAAAAAAACTCTTACAGGAACAGAAACCTCTTGTTGACGCTTATGTGGTAGACCAGGTAAGGGATAAGATGATTGGCGGTGAAAACCCTATCGGAGTTATCTATTCCGGTGAAGCAATCTATACCCAGAGAGAGAATCCTGACCTGGAATATGTAGTTCCCAAAGAAGGCTCCAATGTGTGGATTGACGGCTGGGTTATCCCTAAGAATGCTCCTAACAAAGAATACGCAGAAAAATGGATAAACTTTATGTGTGACCCGGAAATTGCCCTTAAGAACTTTAATTATATTACCTACTCCACGCCAAATAAAGCTGCCAGAGAATTGATTCAGGATGAAGACATTAAGAACAGTCCTATTGCATTCCCTGGGCAGGACGTTTTAGACCGCTGCACCACCTATCACTATCTTGGTGAGGATATGGACGCTCTTTACATCAAGAAGTGGAACGAAGTAAAATCAGCTCAATAAAACATCAAAAGTTAGGACTAAAGAGAGGATGCGGTATTTTATAATAAGAATACCGCATCCTCTCCGCTTGTAGATAAAGCCGGTTTTCATATAGTAGTGCATATTGAACTAATAAATATACACTGCTATATTCTGGACTGAATGTCTGATATAATTAGTAAATCTGAATTTGTAGAGCTGTTAAAGAGCTCGCTGCTATTGAATGGTAATTGGGGAGGTTATTTATATAGTATAAGAAAGGGGTATGCATGAAAAAGGTTATATTTATAAAAGGGGTTATTATTGTTTTTATTTTAATAATATCTTTTAGCGCATTGTCTGGTTGCTCACGTTTGAAAATGTTAGATTTTGAAACCAGCCGTGACGACAAAGCATTTCAAGATATGTTGAACAAAGTACTTGCGGCATTGGATAGCGGGGATAAAGAAGGGCTGAGAGCTCTCTTTGCTGTCTCCGCCATTGAAAAGAACCCCAATCTTGACAGCCAAATCGATATCTTTTTTCAAGTATATAAGGGCCCATCAGAAATTGAGCATATTGATTTTCAACTTTACGCCGGAGAATCAATCGAATATGGTAAGCGGAAGACTGAGTTAAGTGATGGGGGAAAAGATATTATCATCAAAGCCGGCGGGGTACGGTATTATGTCAGTATGATGATGTACTCGAAAGACGATTTCAACAAAGACAATGAAGGTATACATACATTGGAATTTGACACAGAGGAAGCACAAAACAGCCAATACTTTGCTGGTTATAATGAAGAGGATGACGGCCCTGGGCTGTATTATCAAGACTCTGCAGAAAAGCGTGACGATATTAGATGGATTGAAGGCATGTCTTGGAAGTATACCCATTATGACAGAAAACTTACCGCGGATCAACTTCGGGCAGTTGTTGAGAAGAATGATGATTTCGGTAACTTCGTTTCCACCATTGGTAACCCAAATTGTTCATGGACGGTTTACGCATATTATTATTTTGAGCTTGATAACGGCTTATTTGCTGTATGTAAAGTGGAGGACGCGACCAATGACATTCGACCACTAGATTCATCTGGATTTGTTAAAAAGCCTAACTCTATTGTAGCCATTTATATCTCAGACGAGAAAGAAAATCTAAACACTGTTTGGATGGCACCTGACATTCATAAGGTAATGGGCGAGTATTGTTATTATAGGTTAGTTAAAAGAGAACTTTCGGAAGATTTTTTCAAAGAGTTTGCGAAGCGAAGCCACAGCCTGGTACAATTGAAAAAGGAAATTGGTTTACCAAATATTGATGAGCATATGGACTGGGATTGCTATTATGAAATATCTGATAACCGTTATGTTGATTGCCATCTTGAGGGTGATAATATTGAGGAGTTTTCGGTCGTAGATTCAAAAGATAAGCTCTACACCATCTGGAAAGAAAATTCTTCAACTGATTGATTTTTGAAATTTGAATTTCCTGTAGTTCATATTGAATGAAACTCAAAAACAGCTGTCTGCGCGATGCCGGCAGCTGTTCTATGTTAACCCATATATGTTTTCAAGAGTGTTGCTGTTTCCAGATACAGTTTCTCTGCGTTTGCTTTATCAAATGTTTCCATGCTTATATTCACAGGTTTATCCAGCTTGTAAGCTGACAATCCAAATGTTCTGGTGTTCGCCACGTCCTTATTGATAATTGCTACAATTTCATTTACATCCTTGCCCAAAAGTTTATAATACAACTTCATAGTGAGTTTCATGAAAGCATTTCCATCTCCCATTTTTGCGGCACCATTAGTACGGGCTGCCATTGGGTTAAACAGAATGAATTTGATTTTGTCAGAGTTGCCAAAAGACACACCCAACAGGTCATTCAGCCGGCTGCCATGGAACTGGGCCTTCTGACCGTTATATTTATGCTTCATCTGAATATC
>JAEXGM010000258.1 GCA_023450835.1 Bacillota bacterium
TTCCTGCGCAAAAAAAGAAGGAGGATATCCTCCTTCTGCCATAACTGTGTCAATTTTTTATTTAACGGCTCCGCCCTTAACAAGTGCTGTCTGAATATCTTCCTTCATATCAATTACTGCCTGTCTGGAAGCATCCGCATAGGCACTTTCTCCGAACTTCTCGTAACCTTTCGCTTTATAAGCAGCAATAATTCCTCTGGAGGAATTTACGATTGCTCCTAATCCGTCCTTGTTAAAATAGTGGATTAAATCCTCTGCTTTACCGCCCTGTGCGCCATAACCGGGAACCAGTATATAATTCTTTGGCATCAGCTTCCTGAGGACTTTTCCCATCTCCGGATAAGTGGCGCCAACAACAGCTCCGATATAGCTGTAATCACCTGACATATGCTCACTGCCCCACTCAGCTACTTTCTCTCCTACCAGTTCATATAAAGGTCTCCCTTCAACAAGCTTGTCCTGAAACTCACCGCTGGAAGGATTGGAGGTCTTAACTAATATAAAAAGTCCCTTTTTCTCTTCCTTGCAGACATCGATGAAGGGCTTGATGCCATCAGAACCCAGGTAAGGATTTACCGTAGCAAAATCTTCATCAAAGCCGTAATAGGAATTCTTTCCTATCGTAACTTTTCCAAGATGCCCTACCGCATAAGCCGCTGAAGTAGAGCCGATATCTCCTCTCTTGATATCACCGATTACTACAAGACCTTTTTCCTTACAGTAATCAATGGTCTTCTTGTAAGCTATCAGACCTTCAATACCAAATTGCTCATACATGGCAATCTGAGGTTTTACGGCAGGAATCAGATCATAGGTGGCATCCACTATCCCTTTATTAAATTGCCATATTGCTTCTGCCGCACCGGCCAGGGTCTCTCCCTTTTCCTCATAAGCTGCTTTCTTTATCTGCTCCGGAATATATTCCAGCATAGGATCAAGTCCCACTACTATGGGTGCGCTCATTTTTTGAATCTTTTCAATCAATTGCTGAATCATTGCTGCTCCTCCGCTTTATAAACTATCTGTCCGTCAACCAGTGTATATATTATTTTGCCCTTTACCCTTCTGCCATGAAAAGGAGTATTCTTTCCTAAAGAGGCAAATGTTTCTTTATCTATCAGGTACCACTCACTGGTATCTGTAATCACGATATCAGCCGCTGTGCCTTCCTTTAAACTGCCTCTGTCAATTCCCAGAACTTCTGCCGGATTGGTGCTAAGCTTACCTACAAGCTCTGAAAAGGAAAGTATCCCGGTTTCCACAAGTTCAGTAAAAGAAAGAGCAAATGCCGTCTCCAGACCTACGATGCCAAAAGGTGCATGCAGGAAGGATTTGTCCTTTTCTTCTTTGCTATGAGGTGCATGGTCTGTTGCAATCACATCCAGGATTCCGTTTTTCAGCCCTTCCTTCAAGGCTTCCACATCTGCCTTGCTGCGAAGCGGCGGATTCATCTTATAATTGCTATCATCACAGGGTATATCTTCATCGGTCAGTGTAAAATGGTGGGGGCATACTTCTCCGGTTACGGGAAGGCCCTCTTTTTTCGCCCATTGGAGAAAGGCTACGCTGTCCTTTGTGGAACAGTGGCACAGATGAAGTCTCACACCGGTTTCCTTTGCCAAAAGAATATCCCGGATAGCAATAATATCTTCTACTGCATTGGAAATTCCGGGCAGATTTAGCTCTCTAGCCATGTTTCCCTCATTGATGACACCATCTCCAACGAGATTCTTGTCCTCACAATGAGCAAACACCGGAATCCCTGCTTCCTTTGCCTTTAACATGCCTTCTCTGTAAAGAGATGTGCTCATAACCGATTTGCCGTCTTCACTGATGGCTGCTGCTCCTGCCATAGCCATTTCGGCGATATCTGAAAGTTTCTCTCCCATCTGTCCCTTGGTTACTGCTCCAATAGGAAGAATGTGAACAAGGGATTCTTCTCTTTCCTTGTTCTTAAGCCATTCAATCCTTTCCCTGCTGTCAATCGCAGGTTTGGTATTTGGCATGGGGCATATCGTAGTAAAACCGCCTCTGGCCGCTGCAGCCGAACCGGTCTTTATAGTTTCCTTATATTCAAATCCGGGCTCCCTTAAATGTACATGTAAATCAATAAATCCAGGCATTACATATAGTCCATTTGCGTCAATGACTTCATCTGCTGTGATTTCAAGTTTGCTGCCCATTGTAACAATGATTCCGTCCTTTATATATATATCCCTTATCCCGTCCATTCCGTTGGAAGGGTCCAGCACATGCCCATTCTTTATTAATACTGTCACATTTTCCTCCTATCACTCATTCATCGCCTGTATCGTGGATTGATATCCTTTCGTTTTCTATGCAATTACTTTTCAGAGTTTATAATTCAGCTTTTGCAATATCCTCAAGCATAGCTTTATTACTCACATATTTCTCAATTTCTTCTTTTTTTACCCACTTAAAATCATTTAATTCTTCTGAAAGTACAACTTCTTCGCTCAGACACAGAAGATGGAAACAGATTCCGATGGTACATACATCACCAATCATAAAGGACCAGGTATATAATATACGGTTTATATGAGCATTCAAGCCGGTATTTTCATAAACAATACGCAGTACTCCTTTTTCGGGACTTTCACCGAATTCCAGCTTCCCGTCTATAAATTCCCACTGATAAGGGTCCATGATTCTGTCATCATACCATTTCTCTGCCAGCAGATATTTATCTTCGTATTGAACAATACCTTTTACAAGTATCCTGTATTTTTCCATAATGACTCCTTTCGTGAATATCAAATCTTTGATTTGATATTCCTAAATCCGAAGTTGAAAAAACTGCTTTTCTGTTTTTTCAACCTGACGCCTTCCTTTATCCTTTGTTAAAAACTTTTTATCTAAGTTATTTTCTTCCATTCAGTCAATTTTATTATAACGTAAGCTTTCATCAAATACAACCTTTCCTTTCATCCAAAAAAAGGATTGCATAATTCATATTATCCTGCAAAACCTATTCCTGTAACAATTATCAAAATGTGAAAACGGAAGGATGATTTTATGGACAACTTCGGAAGCTTTAATAATATGTTTCCTCCTGCGCTGGCAATATATCTGGCAAATGATATGGCAGCAAGAGACGCCTTTTATGATCTGGATGACATGAGAAGAAGCGAAATTATGGAATACTCCAGGGAATTTCAATCAAAGGAAGAACTAGAGAGATTTCTTTACCATCACGATGAAGATGAAGATGATTTTCAATAAAGAACGTATAAGAACCATGTAATATGCTCCCCTTATGATAAACAGTTTTTATTATTTAAACTGCCTGACACAAGGGGAGCATATTACATGGTTCTTATACATTACTATGTTAGAATACCAAAGACAGTCTCACCGTCCCACCGCTTCCTTAACAGTTTATAGGAACCGGTCCTCCCTTTTTAAAAGGTATAAGAAAAGTCTGGATTCCGCTGGAATAAGGAGCAATTTCATAGAGCTGAAAAAAGATTACGATTCCTTCCGGCACTACATAAAAATTCTTCTCATTGAAATTTTCTTTTACCAGGTCATTTACATCATCAAAATATAAATTACTGTTATCCTTCTCATTGTTTACGACCTGGTTGTTGATTGCATCTAAAATGTAGGCTGTGTAATCCTTCCTGCCGGGGAAAAATTCCGACAGATCTATTCTTCTTCCGGACTTCAGATTCCAGGTGTCCGCACTTCTAACCGTCATCCCATGGGCCCCTGCCGTGTATTCATACCGGTCAAAATACAGGCTTAGCACACAGTTGTCATTGAAGGTTATGGTGTATGCGGTTACTACATCATAGGCTCTTACCGGAAAATTATTAGCTGTAGCATATTCATAATCATCAATTGACATCTGATACAGCTTTGTTACATGATACTTTTTATAAAGTACAGCTTCTGCCTTATAATATACGCTAAGCTTTTTTGCAAATGCCCGAAACCGCTCCGAAGAAAACTGCGGATACTTAATATCATAGGTCAAAAGCTTTTGTCCCTTGTACTCCATCTCTCCTTTTAGCTCATATGCCCTTACATAAACACTATTGATGTTCAAGCTGCCTCACCATAAAAATCTTTGTGTTAGTATATGCTAGGTAAAGTCTAATTGTTCAGGATATTCATCAAAGCTTCATGAGCTGTGGCAAAAGCTAATTCATTGTTGGACATGGTAAACTTTCCGTCGTCTTTTTCAAGCTGCTTAAAACCTGAAAAATCCGCCAGATGAGGCTCCAGGCTTAAGAAACCCTGATAGCCTGACAGGTCAAGTTCTCTTAATATTTCTTTTATATTACCGTCTCCTTCTCCGGCCTTTTTCACCTCGCCGGTTTCTCTCACTGCGTCCTTTATGTGAATATAAGAAATATAGGGTTTTAATAATTCATAGGCTCTTAGGGTGTCCTCTCTGCATTGAACAAAATTGGCAAAGTCGAACACTGCTTTGAAATTCTTATCATAAAGGCTTTCCATGATGTCCTTGCAGCGAAAAGCCGTATCCCCATAGATACCTTTTTCATTTTCGTGAAGCAGAACAACTTCACTTCTCCCTGCTTCCTTTCTTAAGCTTCCCAGGCGTTCGATTACTTCATTTTTATAATTTGCCGCCTCACTATTTTCCGGAATATAAAAGCTAAATATCCTGATATTCGGGGTCTGCAGTACATGAGCGGTTTCAACTACCCGCTTAAAACGTTCTGTATGTGTCTTAAAATCATCCGTTACCGATATCTTTCCTATTGGAGAACCGATGGCTGATACTCTTATTCCTTCACTATCCAGATATGCTTTTAGTTCTTTTACCTCTGCCGGTGAGAAATCAGCTACGTTCTTTCCCCCGGCACTGCGAAATTCCAGATAGTTCATCCCAAGCTTTTTTAAAAGTCTGACCTGGATTTTCAAGTCATCGCTGATTTCATCCGCAAAGCCTGTTATCTTTGATAATTGAAGCATACTTAATTTAACCTTACCTTCCCATACCTGCAAACATTCGGCTGCAGGCAAAAATCACTTCAAATACTTCTTACTTTCCACAAGCTGCCTTTTCTCTACAGCATTACCTCTTTGCCGGTTCTGGCAGCTTCATATACGGCTAGCATTAAGTCTATGGTATCTTTTACCTCAGCAATATCTATGGGAACTTTTCTTTTCTCCTTGAGTGCCTCATAGTAATCCGTAATGCAATCCATATGTCCTGCTCCCCAATAGCCCTTGCCCATGGCTTCTTTTTTCGTCATTCCCCCAAGGGGAATATCCATGGTATCTATTTCCCTGCCGTCAAAGTCAAAGCATACGGCTCTCATCTCTTCTATTCGTATGTTCATCTTCTCGCAATGCAGCTCTATTATGGGAGGCATATTGGTGCAATAAGCAGTGGTGGCATAAAAGCAGCCTGTAACATCATTTTCATACCGGATGTAAGCTTCCATCATATCTTCTACCTCAATGATGCCTTTCAGGTGGTGATTTGCCATTACAGCCTCCGCCTTTACAGGTCTCCCAAGAAACAGGGTAAGTAAATCCAGAGAATGTACCGCCTGGTTAATTAATACACCGCCGCCCTCTGTTAAAAGGCTGCCTCTCCAGCCGCTCTCTGTATAATATTCCTTGTCCCTGCTCCAGCTAACAAGCGCTCTTCCTCCGATAACCTTACCGGGAATTCCGTGCTTCATGAGTTCCAATGCCTGGAGAGTACCCGGATTATAGCGGTTCTGAAAGCACAGCCCAAGTCTGCTCTCATTCTTGCCTGCTGCTTCCTTTAATCTGTCATATTCCTCACGGTTCATAGCCGGAGGCTTCTCCATAAAAACATTGATTCCCTTTGCCAGAGCAGCTTCCGCCATGGGTACATGAAGATAATGCGGAGTGCAGATATGAAGCACCTGAAAATCTTCTTGTTCCAGCATTTCCTCAAAAGAGGTATATGCCTTCGCCTGATACTGCTCCGCCAGTGCTTCTGATCTTTCCTTTTTAATATCACAGACACTGACAAGCCTTACTCCGGGAAGCCTGCTTAAGCAGCCCCCATGGACCTGTGCAATACTGCCGCATCCTGCGATTGCCGCTTTGATATCATTTTCCATCCTTGCTACCATAACTGCCTTTCGTATCAAAGGTTGCTTCTTTTACATTGTCCTTTTTAGCAGACGCCTTTCTTCTCTTGTTCAGTTCCTCTAAGAATAAGTCTTCCTCTATAGGAAGGGTTACAGGCTTATTCAGCCAGGAGGACAAATGCATGGCATTAGAGAGCATCAACCCATGGATTCCTTCCCTTCCGTCAGCGACCAGCGGTGAACCGGTTAGAATTCTGTTAGTAAATGCCTTTAATACTCCGATATGCTGACTGTTTTCTCCGATAAGCTCCACTTCCCGGTAAGCTCCCTCCGGCTTTTTAAAGCCTTCCGTAGCAGTAAAACAGTATTCTCTTTCATTTTCCGCAAGTTCATAAAGAGTAAGCTTATCTTCTTCACATACCAACTTTCCCTTTTCCAGAGTAATCTCAAAACGGTTGGTTCCCGGCGCATCTCCTGTGGTAGTAATGAATACCCCTGTCGCACCGTTTTCCAGGGTAAAATATGCCGTCACATCATCTTCCACTTCAATATTGTGCCATTTGCCGTTATGGCAGAATGCCTGCACTTCCTTGGGAAGTCCGCATATCCACTGGAGCAGGTCCAGATTGTGAGGGCATTGGTTAAGTAATACGCCTCCGCCTTCACCATCCCAGGTAGCTCTCCAGTCCCCGGAATCATAGTAGGCCTGCGTGCGGTACCAGTCCGTAATAATCCAGTTGACCCGTTTAATTTCTCCAAGGGTCTTGCCCTCTACCAGTTCTTTCATCTTCTTATAGACAGGGTTGGTCCTCTGGTTAAACATCATGGCAAAGATTTTATCCTGTTTATCTGCCTCTTCATTCATTTCCCTGACCTGCCTGGTATACACCCCTGCCGGCTTCTCACATAAAGCATGCAGGCCATGATGGAAAGCACTTATTACAAGACCAGGATGCTGGTAATGAGGTGTAGCCACCAGTACGGCATCACAAAGTCCGGCTTCTATCAGCTCTTCTCCCTCTTGAAAAACAGTAACCTTTTCTCCCAACTCCTTCATTGCCCATTCTCTTCTGCTTTCTTTTCTGTCTGCCACTGCAGCCAGCACAAGTCCCGGAACTTCACCCTTACTTATATTTGCAGCATGAGCACTTCCCATATTTCCGATTCCGATAATTCCGATTCTAACTTCTTTCATAGCTTCCCTTTCTGCCCGGTGTTCTATTATATTCTCAATTTACCTTATTGAATAGTTTCTGCCGTTCTGCTGTCACTCGGACCACCCTATTGTATTTGCCATACACGTTCTCACCTTTACCTGTAACCTAATTCCTTCAGATAGTCATAACTTTGTTTCAGACAGCTAAAGGGACTGCTTAAACAGGTATCCTGCTCTACCAGCAGATACTCACAGTTGCTTTCCTTAAGAGCTTCCAATATTCCGGGAAAATTCAGGTTTCCTTCACCAACAGGCGCCATCACGCCATTGCCGGAAACTACCGCCATATCTTTTAGATGGACGCAGGGAAGTCTGTCTTTTAACTTCTTAATCCACCGGATAACATCTCCTCCTGCTGCCTGCACCCAGTAAGTATCCAGCGTAATTCCCATCTCCTGCGGGGTAAAGAACTCCAGAAGCCTCTCTAATATAGTTACTCCATTCTCCTTCTCAAACTCAAAATTATGATTATGATACATAAAAAGTTTACCGCTTGCGGCAATTTTCTTAATTGGTTCCTTAAAATCTTCATAAAAATAGTTAAGCCAGTCCGTTCCCCTATATTTTTCCGGCATGGCACCAAGGCCGATATAGGGGCTGCCTAAGATATCATGCTCTCTGATCAGGTTCTCCGTATCGTAAAGAATCCGGTTGACATCACTGTGAGTAAGTACTGTTCTGATTTCATAACGGTCACAGATTTCCCGGAGTTTCTCCACAGGTATTCCCTTTCCTACCCCGGATATTTGTACATAACGATACCCGATATCTGCAATCTTTTTTATCGTTCTCTCAAAATCCTCTTCTGTCTGAATAAAATTCCTTACCGTATATAATTGCGCACCCAATTCCATCGTTTTTATGCCTCTTTCCCTTATACTTTTTTATTATATTTCTATCTTGATTCTACTGTATTTTCCCTCCGGATACCATTGCATATGAGGACAATTATATTGCAAATATAGCGGTTTTATTTTATAGTTAATAAATAAGGAACATATCTGCATCTGAAAGGAGTTTCTATGGCGGCACTGGCAGAAATCACAACAGAACATATTATGTTTGGCTATAGTTATTCTAACGAAACCAACAAGGATTATCAGCTTCATTGCCATAATTTCTATGAGATTTATTATTTTCTGGAAGGAGACGTAGACTATCTGGTAGAAGGTAAGCATTACAAGCCGGTTCCCCACAGTATGCTGCTTCTGGCTCCTAATGTATTTCATGGCGTCCGTGTAAACAGCGAAAAGACCTATCGCCGAATTGCCCTTCACTTTTTTCCCGAACTGCTGTCCGTAGAGCGCAGGTCCATGCTGTTATCCGTATTCCCTGCAGTTTCAAGAGAAGAAGAAAAGGAGATTTATTACGAAGAGATGGCACAGGAGAAGTTCTATCCTCACCTGGAAGCACTCCTGGACTGCTCAAAACTTCCGGTTACCCTTCGTGATGCACTGGTACCGGTCAATCTGGAAGCACTCCTCTCCCGCATCATGGCATATGACAGCAGAAATGAAATCTCTGTCAGAAAGGAAGAGAGTTCTGAAACTATTAATCAGGTAATTGCCTATTTGAATGAGCAGTTTACTTCCCAGATTTCTCTGGACTTAATTGCAGAGAAGTTCTGCCTAAGCAAACATCATCTGAACAAGGTATTTCGGAAAGCCACCGGAACCACCCTTTGGGATTATCTTACCTATAAGCGTGTCATTTATGCGAAACAACTGCTTATGGGCGGCCACAGCGCAGAAGAAGCCTCAAGAATTTCCGGTTTCCTGGACTATACGGCATTTTACAGAGCCTACCGTAAAATCACAGGAAACAGTCCCATCAAAGACCGGGGTACCCTGCCTTCATTAATCCAATAGTCAGAATAGGAGTATCATTTGTGTATATTCGGAATACCATAATGGTGAGTACATCCGCTTAAAAGGGAAAGATTTGCCATGGAGAAGAAAACGGTAAGTTTATGCATGATTGTAAAAGATGAAGCCTGGATACTGGAGAAATGCCTTGCCAGTGTGACTGGTATAGTAGATGAAATTCTAATCGGAGACACCGGTTCCACGGATAGCTCTAAGGAGATTGCCGCCAGATACGGTGCCCGGATATTCGACGTTCCCTGGGAAGATGATTTTTCCAAAGCCAGAAACCATATACTTAAGGAGGCTTCCTGCGACTGGATTCTGCTTCTTGATGCCGATGAAATCTTTAATCTGGAAGATACCGATGCCTTCCTTCACCTTCTTGATAACACAAATTATGACGGCTATCATTTTACACTTCTTAATTACTACGATGACGAAAACACAAAGGAATATTCCGTTCATTATGCTTTCCGGCTGTTAAGAAATACCGGAGAATACCATTTTGAGGGCAGAATCCACGAACAAATCCAAAAAAGGGGAAGTACCTTGGACCCCTCCCGATTTACTCTGGCAGAGGTTACTTTGTTTCACTATGGCTATACGGTAAAGGCCATTGAGAACAAACAAAAACATAAAAGAAATATGCCCCTTTTAAAAAAGCAGCTGGAAGATAACCCTGCAGACCCCTATTTCTTATTCAATATAGCGAACGAATATATGGCAGAGGGAGATATTCCAAAAGCGCTGGACTATTACCTGAAGTCCTATGAGAAGAAGGTTACCACCCAGGCATACTTTCCTCATGTCTTCTACCGCATTATACTTTGTTATATATCATTGAAAGATTCTAAAAATGCTCTTTACTATGCCACAGAAGGTTTAAGTTATTTCCCTGAATGCACGGATTTTGAATATTTAAGAGGCAGCATTTACCAGAACAGCCACAAACATTTACTGGCAATCGCTTCTTTTAAGCGCTGTCTGTCCATGGGGGAAGCCCCTACCAGATTCCGCTTTACCGGAGGCTGCGGAACTTATAAGGCTTATCAGACCCTGGGGGATGTCTATGCTCTGGAAGAAATGTATGAAGAGGCTGTAGATTCCTATGTCAATTCCCTGCATTACAAGGAGAGTCCCGGCTGTACTATCTCACTGGGCAAGGCACTTTGTAAACTATATTCAGACAGCTATACGCTATTTGACAAATTAATTACCTTCCTCCCCTATGCTGATTATGGGGAAAAGCTTCTTCATGCCGTTCATGTGCTCATAGAAGAAAAGTATTACAAAAGAGCCAGGGTAATCTTAGAAAATGCCAGTCTCCCTGATTGCTGGAAAGGGGATTCTCTGCTTTTAAACGGAAAGCTGTCCTTTTATCTTCATGATTATAAGAAGGCCTATAGTTCTCTATTTGAACTGATAACAGAAAAAATCTCCTTATCAGCCTTAACCTGCTATAAGGAGGAAATCTCCGCTTTCTTTTTTCTGACCTTAATTCAATATAACAGCCTATACAATAACCAGCCTTTCGACAGTTACCACCGCTATTTGGAAAGCTTGTCCTACGGTAAAAGGAACACCTGTCAGCTCATAGCAGGCAGGTTGGCGCCGGAACTATTCCAGGAAGGAAATACCGATGTCCTGGACTATAACTTCTTCTTTTTAGTATTTGAGATATTGCTTAAATCCGAGGGAAAAGCTGCCGTCAGCAGACTTGTATCTGCTGTGCCAAAACTTTTCATCCTGGATGCTTACACAAAGCTTGGTGAAATCTATGCCGAGTGCGGCTATTGTGAAGAAGCTGTAGCTTCAATCCTGCAATCCGTAAAAGAATATAATTACATTGATAAAGATAGTGCCTGGTACCTGGGCTCCTGCCTGTGAGTGCATACTTCTCTATATACCTAAGTTATTGGTCTGATGTGATGATAAATGCGCTGTAAATATGCCCGCTCCTCAAAATCCAGGCTAAGGAAAGCTGCGAAAATATATCCTATTCTTATCCGGGTCATAAAAACTCATATTACAAGCGCCCCATGGGCGCAGTTGAGGTTCCTCAAGGATTTCAGCTCCAAGTTCCAATAGCTTTTGGTATTCCTGCTCCATATCCTCCACTGTAAATGCAAGGCATATATTCTGGTTATTATTATTTTTACTGCTTCCATCATTATAGATTGTAAGCATAGTTTCTTCTGCAATCAGTGTCTGATGCGCTTCATCGTTACTTCCATTTTCAATACCTAATAAGGCTTTATAAAAGTCCGCTAATCTAATTACATCCGTTGTCAGTAATCCAACTTCGCCAATCCGCATTTTAACTCCTTTCGTGAATATCAAATCTTCGGTTTGATATTCCTGAATACGTAGTTGAAAAAACTGCTTTTGTTTTTTCAATTTTCGCAGTTCTTTTCTGATCTATAATTCCTGCTGCCGAACCGCTCCGGTCTTGTAATCATATTTCCAGCCATTATATCTATATTCTTCAGGGATGCGCAAATAACATCCAATATTTTTAAACTTACTGCGCTTTACAATTCCTGACACATTCTTATTATCTACATTGCCCTCCGCAACCAGCAGACTGTCTTCATCTGCCCAGAGCACAATACCAATGTGGTCATGCCAGGGAGTAAGAGATGGTTTATTTTCTTCGGGAATGATATTATCGTATATTACAATATCTCCTCTCTCAGGCTTTAATTCCTTCTCTTCTCTGAAACAAAAGCCTTCTTTCTCGCCCCATTCATACCACGCCCTAACACCGGCAAATCTTGTTATATAAAGAGGTTCCTGTCTGATTGGAAGCCTGAGCCCGGCTAATACCGCACAATGGTATACAAATGCAGCGCACCAGCCGTTCTTTAACTCATCAAATGCCGTCGGCTCCGGAAAATATCTGATAATCTCCCTATAAGCACTCTCTGATTTTATTCCCTCAATCTTCTTACCCGCCATCTCTTCTGCGATATCAGCCATCTGCCAGTGTTTAAAGCCCTTACTCTTTGATACTCTTTCTTCGGCGGTAATATTATCTACCGGAAGCTCACTTATGGGCAATCCCAGTTCTTCCTGCACTTTAAGGAGTCTTTTGCAGATACATTCCTCTTTTTCCTCATCCGTAAGCCAATGCTGCAGCAGGTCGGCATCCTTCAGCACTTCATCGTATTCATCATGAACATGCTCTTTGTCTGAATGATGGAATACCGCAGATTTTATTATCACTTGCTCTTCTTCTGTAAACACATCCTTTAACTCATTTTTAAATGCAACCCTTATCATTTCAGCCCCATTAATAGAATGGAATACCGTGTACCCCGTCTTAAAGGAATAGATGTCATGTAACAAACCGCACACATAGGCTATTTCAGAATCACTTCCGCGTTTAACGGCAAGTAAAGAAGCGCATTGTGCCACACCATAGGCGTGTTTAAAGGAGTAAAACCGTTCTTCTTCGGAATCAATATGTATTAATATAGCTTCCACATAACCTTGTACTGCTTCCCTTTTAGTCATACTCATCTCTCCTGCTATCATTTTTATTTTCCGTTAAGCCTATTCGTTCAGCCATTTTCTGATGGTATGCTTCTGCTCTTCGTATCTTTTCAGTGCATTAATGGTACCTGTTATTTGTTCGGCTCCACGCAGTCTGTCTTCTTCCATACCCTCCAGACCTAAAGCTCTCTTCACGCTATACTCTAACCATTCCAGCATGCCTTTACAGCCGCTATCCAGTACAAGGCCCCAATCAGCCTCAGCAGTGCTCATATTTTCCCTGTAAGCATGCAATAAAGTTAGAAATCTGCCTTTTTCTAACGCTCCTTTACCATCATCAGCCCAGTAATTTAGTACTTCCAGCAGCTCCAAATACGGATTTACATATCCGGCAGCTTCCAGATCGATAAGATAAAACCTTCTGCCGTCCCACATTACATTCTTGGGATCTAAATCCCTGTGGCTGATTACCATATATTCTGATAGTTTTAAATTGGCTTCATTGGCATATTGATTCCAGAGATATAATTTATCAATCACGCTTAAATACAGGTCCAGCCAGGCGGCTTTCTGTTCAAGTCCCAAGTCATAATAGCGCTGCCAGTCAATAATGGCCTCATCTCTGTGATTTTCTTTTTCAACCTCCGGAATGACTAAATTCAAATGATGGATTTTCCCTAAAACTTTTCCGATTTCATAACAATTTTCTTCACTGATAGCAGGCGGAAAAATTGATGCACCTTCGACCCATGGAAACACCATATAATACTTTTCCTTTAACTGCAGCACTGCCTTTCCTTTAAAATGTATGGCAGCAATAACGGGCAGATAATCCAAAAGAGCACTGGCTATTCTCTCTGAATTCACCATGTTTTCCAATGCTTCTTTACGCTGCATGATTGTGGGATTCAGCCATTTTACAGCATATATCCTGTTCCCGGCAGTAACCTTATACATCTTATGCATCAGCCCGCCGTATACGCCAACCGGTTCATCTGTCACATTTCCGATTTGATATGTATTAAATAAGTCCTTAATCTCTTGATAAATCTCACTATTGTTCATAATAACTCCTTTTGTGAAGGGGCTGTCGCAAAATAAATTTTTCATATAAAATATTGGTGCTGACCAAGTGTCTATGAACCATATCTTGTTGAATTTTTGTATTTCACTTACCAAAGGTCTCAATCTCAATCCAGGCCGGGTAAAATCCGCACTTTAAAGCGATGTTCCAGGAATGGAGATTCGAGAGGCTGGTGCCATAAAAGGGTATATAACCCCTTCGTAAGATCTCATTCTTTAAAAGTGCCACCAAAGTAGCTCCTATCCCCATGCTACGGTATTCTTCTCTCACATCGATTCCAATCTGCCACATTATCTTCGTGTCAGCGGAACATCCGGCCAAACCAGCTATTTTATTATCGATTATAGCGGCAACAGCTAATACATCGGGCCTTTTGGGATTAAATCCCTCACACAGGGCATTGGAATATTCCCCCGCTCCATATAGTTTTTGAATATCCTCCTGTTCAAACCATTGTAATTCAAAGTTAACCTTGGTGTCGGTAAATTTAGGCTTAGGCAAGAACATATGATGACTTTGCCACAATTTCTGTCCATATCGTTTTAATTCATTTTCAATTTCAATCAGATTATGATGTTCAAAAAGCCACACACCCATTTTCCCGTATATGTACTCCTCAAGCCACTCATGCATACGCTCATCTGCCGAAATTACAGCATTATCCCCCAGTGTCACCATGGAATAGAAATGAACTCCTTCGATATATTCACGCCTGCCCTCATTATGGCGGGATGTTGTTATAATATTTTCTTTTCTATCAAAATCACTGATTTTACAGTTAAAATCAATTGCTAATTGCTTTTTTACCTCACCTATGATATCTCTTCTGCTGTACATAACTTCCCCTTCCGACTACTTCCTTCACCCTTATCCCCTAAGTTTAAAAACTTCCTTTTCTAAAATTATACTTTTCCTAATATAGGAAGTCAACAAATGGATTATCATAAAATGGAAGTTTAAAAAATTACTTGCAATAAATTTTATATCATTATAGGATAACTTCAGGCATCGATGTACTAAAAAGAGAGGAAATAATAATTGACAATGACTATTGAAAATATTCCTGATTGCAGAATTGCTTATATCAGGCAAGTAGGCCCTTATGGCCCAGGCAATGTACAAACCATGGAAAAATTAAAGACATGGGCTCATTCTGCCGGTTTATTAAAGGAGGAATCTATTATTCTTGGGATTGCATACGATGCCCCTGATACCACCCCACCCGAAAACTGCCGTTATGATGCCTGCATTATTCTCCCCGATAAGTATTGCATCAAGGATTCCATTAATGAAAGTAAACTAAATGGCGGAAAATATGCTGTTTTTAAAATAGACCATACAGCAGAAGCAGTTCAGGAAGCTTGGCTTACTATATTCCCGGAACTGCAAAAAGAGAATTACAAATTAGATTATTCCAGACCTATTTTAGAGCGATATAAGACAAAACTAATAAATGAACATTATTGTGAAATATGTGTCCCGCTTTTATAATCAAGGTAGATTGTAATCTATACCCTCTGAATATAACAAATTAACCACCACTTTAAAAAGCAGGCTCATCTAAAATCAGCCTGCTTTAATTATACAGTCAAATATGAACAGCAGCTATACAAACAGGGTGTTTCCCAAATCCATAAAGCCATGAAAGATTGTATTAGCAAGAATGTTATCATATTTTCTATGCAAAAAGTTAAACAGAATGTGCCAGAAAAACAAAAGGATTAACCATACTGCATTGCTGCTTGTAAATTCCAGAATATTGCTGCCTGTAAGCGCCGTTTGAAATGGAATATGCATAAGACTAAACATAATCCCAACTATAATAACAGCAACGCTGTCTTTTTTAATCAACCCATAAACACGCGTCTGAATAAATCCTCTAAACGCAATTTCTTCAGCAAAAGCAATAATCACCAAATAATAAAAAACATTATAAAGCAATTTACTTATCTGCGTAAAATGAAGTCCAGACATCATAGCCGGTATAACATTATTAAAAAGAACAATGCATATGCCTAAGACACTTCCTAAAACCACCGCCTGCTTTGCCTTTCTGAAAGTTATACCTAAAGATTTGATTTTCTGCTTTCTCAATAAAACAATAATCACACACAAAGCCGCCAGCCCAATATTACATACAATTCCTAAATACAGGTGATTTGCTGAATAAACTCTCCCCATACAATAATAGGCAATCATAAATATCAGGTAATAAAGTAACGCCAGGATACCGTCTTTCTTCGTATATTCCGCAATATCTTCCTTATATTCAGCATCGGTACGAATACAATTTTTTACTTTCTCTCTCATATGCTACAAACCATTTCCTAAAGATGAGAATAGTCTAATCAGCCACTCCCAGGTGCCAGGATACTCTTTCAAAATAGCAGCTCTTATGTCAGTCATCGGAACATGATTTCTGGTTAGGAACTCCACCGCACCATGGGCCGTTGTTTTTCCTATTGCAATATGCCCATTTGCCACATCGCCCAGTGCAATCTTTACTGCTGACGCACTTGCTCCTATGGCATAGACTCCCCTTGCCACAGCACCAATTGACAGATACCCGATTGATACTGCGCCAAGAGCCAGCAGACCAAGTGATACGCTGCCTGCTGCAATAAGGCCTGCTGCAAATACCGCCAATGTAAGAATGCCAAGAGCTAGAACTCCTATACTGACTACCCCTAAGGACAAAAATCCTATTGAGATAATCCCGGAAGATATTACACCGATACTTATAATACCTTTTGACTTATAGATTCCACGCCCGATATTGATATGCACAAGAGGTAAATTTCCTATCATTTTATTGCTCTTATATTCATAATGATGAGAATCTCTTGTACTAATAATGGTATCCATTTTAGCACTTAATTCCTCATAAATAGAATTCTCGGCAGAAGTATATTCTCTCCCCACCAGTTCGTCCAGGCTGATATGAAATAAATTACCTAGCAGCACCAACTTATCCATTTCAGGAGTTGTCTGGTTTAATTCCCACTTTGAAACTGTCTGCCTGGATACACCAATTTGATTTCCTAATTCTTCTTGAGACAGCCCTTTCCCTTTTCGTAAATACATAAGTCTGTTTCCAAATTGTTCTTCCATAATTGCTCCTCCTTTTCCACCCCAGTGTAAATTCTGCCCGCCAAAATGTCTACCAATCATAGCTTGAAATGTGTCAACCAAACTTAACATTGCCGGATTTATCATAGTTTCAGCGATTTTTATGTAATGACAATTTAAACAGCCCTCTATCATTTTCAAATGCAGAGTTCATCCGTTCAATGGGTTTCATTCCACTAATTTCATTCATTATAACATTTTTTTATTCTTATTAAAGCATATTCCAACGGGGTATCTGAAATTGAAGTACTCATAGATGGAAAGACCAAAATCTCTATAGACTTATCATGGCGCTCTGCTGCTCTCCTTTATTGGAGCTTTCTACTAACTTCCAATCTGACATTACATTAAGTTATATCAAACTTCTTGCAAATAACCTGGCACCCTCTGTTGCAGTAACAGTTTGAAAAGATGCCAAATTATCTTCATCCCGAACAGAATACATTCCCCTATAGGTCAACTTAGAATGTTCGCACAATCTCTTTACTCCTATTTCAAATGGACCTGCACCATATTCTGCATCATATCCATGAGTAGCAATTATCGCCACTCTTTTACCTTCCCATAATGAACCTTTTGCTCTTCCGTAGTATTTATTCAACCCATAGAGTCTATCAAGTAAAGCTTTCATAGGTGCAGGGCAATACCATGTATATATGGGGGTTGCTAAAACAATGCAGTCACTAAATATTATTTTATCTATAATTTCTGCTACATCATCTTGCTGAACACATCCATATTTTCCGTCAACGTCTTGACATTGATAACATCCTTTACACGGTAGAATATTTTTATCAGCTAAAGTAATGTAAGAATACTCTGCCTTATTAAATTCAAGCTCCGAAATAAACGGCTTTAACAATTCAGCAGTATTCCCTTTTAGTCTTGGACTTCCCATTAGAATACAAAATTTCATTGTTCAGCTCCTTGTTTAAATATAAGGCAGATATATTTTCAATTACGTATTAATACCATTTTCTTGCATGCGGACATCATATAACTACTCATGTAAGCATAAGCAAATCGGATGCCCTGCGGGATCTAATAGCGTAATCCATTTTGGGCCCCAGTCAGGCTGCCAAAATTGAGTAGTCGGTTTAGCCGCCCCTAACGAAATGGCATAATCTACTGCCGCATCTATATCTTGTACCGCAAAATCAAGATGTACCATTTTCATTTGCTCTTCTTTTGTCTCCGGCCATATAGGCGGGATATAATCTTCGTCAAATTGACATGAAATACTGATTGATTCTCCTGGAATAGAAACCGATACAAAATATTCTATTTCATAAACAATTTCTCCACCCAATAAAGACATATAAAATTTAGCAAGCTCCGATGGCTGCTTACAATCTAAAACTATACTCTGCAATTTTATTACTGGCA